>NZ_LSMM01000005.1:0-13771 GCF_001566815.1 Marinobacter sp. Hex_13 | reverse complement strand
GCGTACCTGGCACTCGATCATGAGCAGCCAAATTCCAGAGAACCACCTCTGCCTCAACCATGTGAGCCTGGCGTATGCCGAGCTTGCACCATGCCCCTCCCCGTCTCTGTCGCCAACGGCGAAAACAGAGACGGGGTAGCAAACCCCGCCGAAAGCCTTGTGCCTCAATGGCTCAAGGCTTTCGCCCCGCGCACGAATGTGCGCGAACACAGCCGCGCAAGGCGGCGAGCGCTACGCGCTAACTTTCCAAGAAAAGCGACATCACCAGCCGGAGCTGCTGGCAGTTTGTTCCAACGGAACAGACCAGCCAGTGGCGAGAGCAGCCCGCTCCATAGCAGTGTTGATCGTATGTAAATGACCGTGGGTGCTCGGTTTATCCACCCTTTGCCAGGGCAAGAACCCTGATTTGGCCTCAGCACGCGAAGCTGATTAAAAAAATCGCGTTTATCACTTACCAATGATTTTCGGGCAGGCCAGAACCAGAACAAGAAGGAATAGCACTATGCGCTCAGAACGATCCAATCCGGATGCCAGAAACTATGGCCTTAAGAGCCGTGATATGACGCGGGCGGGCCTCAACGCGCTCAAAGAGGGGATGAGAAGCTTTGCTTCAATTGCAACGATCCATGACCGTTGGAGCGTTTTTTCATCCTGGATCAAGACAGAACAGGGCATAAAGGACATGCGGGACATCGAGAAGGCCCATCTGGTGGCCTATGCGGCCCATCTGAACGATAGGTTTGAGCGTGGCGAAATTTCTCCTGCTACGGCCCAGAATTACCTGTCGGCAGTAAACCGGGTGATGGAGATTGCTCGTGGCGACCGACAAGTCAGAGTAGCGCCTGTCGCGGAGGGCGGGCTTCCCAAGCGTTCAGGGATCGCATCGAGCGACCGGAGCGTTTCGGAAGCGGCCCACCAGGCAGCTATAGGGGCTGTCTCAGAACGGCTGGGAGCGCTGCTGGAGGTGCAGCGCAACTTTGGCCTGCGATTCGAGGAGTCGGCCAAGCTTGATGCGACTCGGGCGCTGAAACAGGCAGAGAAAGAAGGGGTTGTTGCCATCAAGGACGGAACCAAAGGTGGTCGCCAGCGTATGGTGCCGATTACCTCTAATGCTCAGATAACCGCTCTTCAGAGAGCTGCGGCCATCCAGGATGGCCGCAGTATGATCCCAGGCAACCAGACATATAGAGAATTTCGACAAGAGGCATATCGGGAGATTGGTCGTCAGCCGGTGAACTTCCATGGTGAGCGCCACCACTATGCTCAGGAGCGCTACAGGGTCCTCATGGGGGCCGATAGCCCTATCCGCGCTGGTGTGGCCCACGGTCGGGCTCATCATGAATACCTGTCCAAGGAACTGGGGATCTCGGTCGCCCAGGCCAAGACACTGGATCAGGAGATTCGTGCTGAGATAGCGCGGGAGCTGGGACACGGTCGTATTGACGTTACAAACTCATACTTGGGGTAAATGATGGAAAAATGGGTAAGAGAGCGAGCGCACGTTTATGTCCGGCACGGCGGCAAAACGGCTCGGCGAGCAATGGTGAAGAGGCTCATAGCGGCCTTGGCAGATATTTCGTCACATGAGCAGGGGGTTTCGCGGCCTGACCAGGTAGGAAGAGCACACATCCACCGTTATTACACTCGACACGATAACCTGAGTAGCACGACACTCAGGGATCATTTCTATGCCTTCAGACTTCTATGGGAGCTATTAGGCAGACCAGGCGAACCTCCCAGGCCCAAGTAGACAAAAAAACCTCTTTGCGCCCAAAAAGGGAAAAAGTAGCTGCGTGCTTCACGGCCATAGTCCGATAACCTATCTCCAATTTCCGGAACCGCCGGAAATAGAGAGGTAGCTGGCCTCCTCAAACAAACAGCAAGTTTAACCATCCTCCCAGAGCAGGGGTATCCCTGTACTGGGATACCCCTCAAAACTATTTGAGGTGCAAGATGAAAAAACTCGAAGTCAACGGCTTGGTGCTTCCTTTGAACGATTCACATGTGTATCAACGCAGAGGGATTGTCATGACTCACTGTGAGTCAAAAGGAAATCTCCACTTCACTGTCCTTCGGTGTCTTGATGGCCGATTTACGAAAACCTATTTCGGTTTGGCTCGATGCGACAACGAGGATGACTTCATCGAGATAATGAAGTCGGGCGACAAGTTTGAGCCAGTTTCTGATTGGTTCTCGCGTTCCCGATAAATCATTTAAACCCGTAACCGGGGCTTCCCGGTAACGGGTGAGCCCCTTTCAATCAACTATTGTTTGGAGCTCTATATGTATTTTTCCACATTCGTTTTGGTCATGATTGTAACGGTTGGCGTTATCGCGTTTGGCGCTTCAGTGGTAGCCCGTGCTCTCAACGTCATCGTTCGATCAATGTTCAAAGCGCGGCCCGTACGGGTCGTCAGTCAAAACGCGTCGCCATTATCCGGGGACGTTATTGAACCGGAGCGATCAGAGCAGAATCCTCCTGTCGGATTCATTACTGGCCGCATCATTGATGGTGAGGTCATTCGACCTGCGCTCCACTGCAACAAATCACTTGCCGGTCCTCGGTAAGTATTAAACCACCCAGCCGGGTACTAAGCCCGGTAGGGCGAAGTCCCGGCTTTTTATTTTTGGAGAATAGACATGCTGGGACAAATTCAAAATCAACCAGAGAATCACCAGTTCGATGTGTGCGGACGTGTGTACTACACCGACGTCTGTTACGACAACGGAAAAGGTGAGCTGGTCGCTGAGACGGTTAACGCAACGTCGCATGACGACGCCGAATCAGTGTTCCGGTCTAATCTGATGGAACACGCCCGTAAATTCGATCTCGTTGTGGAACGGATTGAGATTACCTTTACGCTCGATCTTGCCTACGCGAAGTCGCACTACGGCGCGGTGAATTAATGAAGCCCCTGGGGACGCCCTTGGGGGCTTCCCTCCTTCCCATAGGAGGTCCTTATGGATAACACAGTATCCGTCCTTACTGAGCTTTCCGATGCGCAGGCTTTGGCTTTAGCACAGCTTGTAAAGAGAATTGGTTGGCAAGAATTAAGGAGTAATGCTGTTAACGATGATGAGGCGTATCTGATGAAGGATGCGTTAGCATCTCTGCAAAGGGGTCTGGCCGATTGCGGGTATGCTCCTCGATAGTGAAAGGGGCCAGATCACTGGCCCCTTTTTGATTTCCTGACCAGCCGAGAGTTACTTCTTTTCTTGGTGGCTACCGTACCCGTTGTGTCATCTATTGACTGGAGGATCTTCTCTGCCTTTCTCTTCGCGGCAGAAACTATCTTTGGATCCTCGCTCTGAATAATCTCTTTGAGATTTCTTGCCATAGCCCTCCCTCCAATCACTCGTTTTCGATCAGCTCTTTTCGATACTCTCCACCGGTTCCACAAAGTACAAGGGTTTCCCCTTGTTTACGACCATGGGAGGAGTTTCATCGGTTTGAGGGGCAAACATATAGGCCCAATCGGGCAGATTCGCGCTGATCGCGCCGATGATGGATACACTGTCCAGGGTCACCCCTTCCGGGACATTCAGTTTTACAGATGAGGCTTTCACACCTTCAGTTGTGAACGACCAGGCCTGACCACCTCCCAGGAACGCAGGTTCAAATCCTTGACTTGGCTCTATGATCTGAGAAGAGAGATAGCATGTCTTTGAGTAGTGATCGACAGAATCTGGCAAGGGGCATCCCTGATTTGCGTCAATAATAGTTATCTGACTGAACAGAAAAGCGCTTCCGCCCCCAAACACTGCTTTTTGGTCGTAGTTCTCTAGCGTGGCTTCATATGTATAGCCAAGGCTACCGAGGGCCTTTTTCATTGCGGAGGTAGTCACTTCTGACATCTTCGCACGGGCCTGAACGGCATCTGTGGCCATGCTGGAAGGCATCCAGCCGAACAAAGAGTCTTTCGCAAAGTTCGACGTTGGCTCCAGGGCTGCAAACAAGAGGCTGGCTCCCAGTGCTTCTCCCCCGCTCCAATTTGCTCCTCGATCCCACATGAGGATATCGGCATTGGAAGCGACCTTGTAAAGCTCGTTCTCTGAAAGGTGTTTTCTCTCTGTATCCCGCGCTTCAGTGATACCCCCGGCCTGAGCGAGGTTGTACGCACGGGATTTCTCCGGTTGATAGGTTGCGGGGTCGGATGACCCGGTGGTTGCACAACCTGCCAGTGATAGAACTACAGCAGCAGAAGCTGCAATCGCGATGTATCGTTTCATGGGTTTATCCTCCGTTATCTTTAAAAAGTGTCTCACGACTTTAAGAAAACGCAACCCAAAAACTTTGGTTAATCCATAAAAAACAATGGTTTGTACTGACGGTACAAACTTACCCTAAATTTGGCTTTGCGCCCAAAATGGGCAAGAACACGTACGTGGTCTAGTGATAGGAGTATTTAGTATGAGGGGGAGTTTTTAACAGGAGATTTCCCAATGTGGACCATACACTCTGTCGGTGATTCGGCATTCTTGGAGCAGGTCTTGATAGCTGTTTCCATGATCACCGGAACTGGCGATTTCACACAGATGGCATCGGTAGGGCTGCTTATCGGTGTCTTAATAGTTTTCTTCCAATCGATTATGAATGGAGCCAAGGAAATACAGATTGGCACTATTTTGGTGGCATGGATTTTCTATGCTATGGCATTTGGACCATCCACGACGGTCCTTATTGAAGATGCGTACTCTGGCGAAGTTCGGGTCGTTGATAATGTCCCAGTGGGGCCAGCAGCGGTTGGTTCGGTTGTCTCAAATGTCGGATACTCAGTTACAAGCCTGTTTGAGCAGGGGTATTCATTTATTTCACCGGGATCGACACAGAATCGATTTGCCGACTCCCTTCACCTGATAAATCAGCTTCAAGATGCTGCCGTTAACCCGGTTGTATTTAAAGCAATGGATAACGCTGTTGGTGGAGAGGGTGTCAACGTCGAGCTTTCAATTCACAACTACATACGAGAATGCACGCTAACAAAAATTGATTTGCATCAAGCGTCAATTCAAGACTTATTTACCGCCCCTGCAATGCAGGCACTTCGTTTTGAATCAGACTTATATGGAACTCGGCTTTATCTTGGTGGCTCTCCCCAGGATTACACTTGTTCTGAAGGGTTTGTCGCGCTTAGCAACGCACTGAATGAAGTTAAAGGCAACTATTTGGTTCATGAAGCCATCGAGCGAGGAATGAGAGACGCTAGTGGCGATGTCGCTGGAGTCGGTGTGTCAAATCGCCTTTATGATGCATTAGCGAGTCTTGGTATGACGGGATCTAATGCTCAGGACTACATACTAACAACCGTGCTTAAACCGATATATGAAGATGCTGCCCAGGGAAAGTATCAGGATATGCGGGATTACTCGTCGGCAATTATGCTGAACCAAGCTATCCAGCAAAGGAATACTCAATGGGCTGCTGAACAATCAATGTTTATGACTATCGTTCGCCCGATGATGACGTTTTTCGAGGGTTTCGTTTATGCCGTAACACCTCTGGCTGCATTCTTTATGTTGATGGGCCGGTTCGGTATCGGCTTGGTCGGAAAGTATTTGGTGACACTCGCATGGATTCAGCTCTGGATGCCGGTGTTGTCAATCATTAACCTCTATATTCATATGTCCGCTACAGGTGCGTTGAGTGCCCTGGAGAACGATCCGTTTTCTACTTTCCACGGGATAAGCGAGGCATACCAAATAACATCTAATTGGCTTGCAACGGGAGGCATGTTGGCTGCGGCCACTCCAGTGATTACTCTGTTTGTTGTAACCGGCTCCACGTACGCAATGACTTCCCTCGCAGGCCGTTTGAATGGCGGTGATCATATCAACGAGAAAATCTCTACTCCCGACGCCATTAAGCCCTCAGCGGCGTTGGACATGATGCCGAAATCTCAATTTGATGACTTCCGAGGGCTTCAACTTACCGGTTCTGAGAGCATGGTGGATAAGGTGAACGTCGGTAGCATGCTCAGTAGTGCGGTTAGTTCCTCCCAGGCATCGTCTGCCCAAGCAACACAGTCGTTTGCATCCCAGCTTTCTAATTCTGTTTTCTCCGGGGCCTCTGCTGAACAGAGCTATGCCCGTTTACAAGGGCTTGGGCAATCCCTTCGTGCATCTGACTCTTCACATGCACAGGCGATTTACGGCCAAGCTCAGGATTACGCTCGACAATATGGTTTGAATGAGAGCCATACAGATGCCATTGCTGGGGCGATTGGTATGCAAGCCAGTGCGAATGTTGATGCCGGGCAGGTTGCGGGAGCCCTGTTGGCTGGCCCTGCTGGAATGGCAATAGCGAAGGCAGCACCAGTCGATGTCAAAGGAGGAATTTCTGGTTCGGCAACTTCTACCTCCACCGATCAACGTCAGCAGCTTACAGGCGATATGGACCGGCTTGCCAAGAATGTTGGTTTCACTGACAGCGATTCAGCAGCTTTGACTAGGGATATAGCTCGTCAGGTCAATACGCAGAGTGGTCAGCGCTTTACGAACTCTCTTGGAGAGGAGCAGCGTGAGCAGTTTTCTGAATCTGCGACCCAAGCCTTAACAGCACAAAATACTTATCAGCGTCTCGCCAGCGCTCAATCGAGCATTGGAACGACGAGTGCAATGGATATGAGGGCCCTGGCGGAGACAGTAACCAGCAGTCCTGAAGCTCATTCACAGCTAAGAGATGGGATGCGGATGGCTTCACCCGAAACACGCCAACTTGCGGCTGAGAAATCCCAGTTTTATGAAGCGTTGGGAATGGATTCAGCAAGAGCAACCGCAGGCGGTCAGCTCTATGCGCTTCTTAATTCTGGTAAAGCATCGGAACAGGCTATTGCTGCCGAAACCATCGCAAGTGCTACGGGCAGCGCGACAACCGTGAAAGATTCCAATGCACAGCAAGATCTTTTGGAAAGCTCTCCAGCGATAACGCATGGTATAGGTGCGCGAGAGCTTCAAGAACCTCAGAGCATGTCGAAAGAACAAAGAAATCAGGCCAGGGCAGGTGTGCCTGGGGAGAGCGCAGTGCTTCAGCGTCATAACCAAAACCTAAGCCACGTAGAAGCGGCAGACTCTGAAAACAGAGACGACTACCGGGGAGAGCGGCTCGGTGCTCTGAGAAGTCAAATTATGGCGTCTGAAGTCGAGCCATCTAGCTCGGCGAGTATCTTCTCTACTACCGAGGGTATTGGCCGATTCTTCGACCAAGTAGTTGGTGGGGTTAGTGCTGGAGCAGGCGGTTTCTCGGATGATTTTGCAGGTTCGATGGAGCACCTCGCGGCCATGACTCCCCAAGAGCGCGACCAGTTTATCGCTGATTCAAACCGTGGCGATCAGTACATCCAGGATGAGTACGGCGTAGCGGGTCATATCGCGACTGGAGCCGCAGACCTGGGGCGTTCGATTATCGGTGCCGGGGTCAGCGGATACACAGCGGCCAAAGAGTGGATTACTGGAGAAAGTGATTTGTCGGAAGCCGCTAAAGACATGTCCATTAGGGAACGTGGGATGTTCTTTGCGGCAGCGTTTGCCAGTGCATCAGAGGAAGGTGCGGAGCACGCACAGCGTTTTGTTGAGCAATATGGTGACGAGTTCCGTGAGATGGCAGCCCAAACGGCTGTTAATGAGCATGGCCTTCAGTCTGAAGCCGGTGCGCAACTGTTTGCGTCGTCGCTACTGGGAGCAAGTGACGGGCGTGAAGCTGAATACAGGCAGCAACTTCAAAGTGAGTTCGGCGGTGACGCCGATCTGGCAAACAAAGCAGCAGATATTATTGAGGCTTCTGCGGGTGCCGGGCGTGAGCAGGCGGGGGGTTATCTGATGCCAGTAAGCCGCTATATGGCTGTACAGAATGGAGAGTAAAGGAGCGTTTCATGAAAAGAGAAGCTGTGACAGTGATTGATAAGATTATTGGACACGCGGAAGCGGGCGAATTCATGGCACCCTGCGGAGAGAAGATGAGGATGCGAATATACGCTCATAGAGAAAATATGCGCTCGATCATTCTTACTAATGCTCTGCTTGAAAAGCTGGCGAAAAAAGCGGGTGTAAGGGAGTTTGAAATGAAGATTGCAGCTCTAAGCGTTCGGTTACCAGACGGGCGGAGATATGACACTAGGCGATTAGCGGGAAAAGGGATTGAAATTTTGTTAACTCGATAATTACCTTAGAGAGCTGGATTCTTCCAGCTCTCTTCTATTGGCCGATCCAAGGTTGACCGTCCCATTTTTCAAATTGCGATCCTGAACCATCTGGCGATGTGAACGGAATCCTGTCTATTTGGCTGTCATCCCAAACTGACGAACGATCCTGCTGTGATGAATGTACGTTGCAACCTGATTGTGCGTTCCTTCTGCTAACAGTAAAGCTCAAAATTAACGCGAGCGGAATGAGCGATAATATCAAGCCGCCGATGCCAGCAAGATTGTAACTAACGAACAAAGTTGAAAGGACGAAGATTAATAGTTTCATAGCCTACTTTCCGATTAAAAATTACCCTAATTTAAATCCTACCCCTGTTTTCAATAAATGCAAGTCGCTCAATATTCTGTTCATAGAACCATAAAATGATACTGTAAAAAAACACAGTAAAAGCCCTTGCATATCCGGGATCTCGTGGTATTTATATTGATATGTTTTGCAATGCTTTGCTTTGATCGAGGAGTAGTTATGTTTGCTGAAAAATGTCTTTGGTTTGTGTCCGCAGGGTTCATCTATTTTTGTATTGGACAGTTGCTGACTTCAGGTGATTTGGCCTATTTTGCGCTGTCTGCTGCCGGTGGGGTTGCACTTACTCTGTATCTGCCAACGTCTTACAAGAAGCGATTCACAGAGGAGGCGTAACAATGTCACCTTTACTTTCAATGTCCGATCTGGATAACCAGGCTGCTCAGATTAATGAGCAGCGCCCAGACCAAAATGTGTTTGAGTTGGATCTCACTCTTTGGAACCTGCTGGCAACTCTCTGCCGCCATGCTCCGAGCGTGGCCAGAGAGCAGTTTTCACTACCACACAGTACGGTTGTGGCCTTAGCTGTCACGCCATCTCACGAATTGTCCAAGTTGAGTTCAGGCGTAGTTTTGAGCTTTCAGTTACACACACCGGAACCGGACGTATGTGATTTCTTGGCCGCTGAATACGAGCGTGCTATTCCACCCGGCTTCGCAGGAATGGAGGGTGTGGAGCGAGAGTTTGATGTGACGTACTGGCTGACGCTCAGAAACGTGGCGCGCCGTGACGCTCCAATGGCTGCAACCGCATTTGGTGTCAGCCTGTCACTGGCTAAGGCTGTGGCCGAGGCAACTGACAATCAGATCCGTCAACTGGTAACAGAAATTTGTACAGCCTGCACGCTCAGGTTTGAGCCGGAGATTGTCGAAGGTCTGTTACCTACAGCAGACCTTCGTAAGCGTAGACAGGCGTTCTTCATGAAGTATCAGCAGTGCCTGTCGGTAGGAGACAACGTATGAATACCCGTAACAACCCGTTGCACCTGTGGGTTCAAGCACGTGAGATGGCCTTAATGGGATATGTAACCCGCATAATTATTCTTGAGACTGGGTTGACCGATAAACAGGTGCGGAGGATTTACCGAGACCTGGAAGATGATGGGATGGACGTCAGCAAAAACAGAACTTCCAACGCTATCAAAAGCGGCGCTTCTTTGATAACGAATCAGCTTTCCAAGCTCCATGCTTCACTCATGATGGGGCTCTATCGCCGGATAGGTGGAAGGCCCGTCGAATCCTCGACCTGCATTTTGGCGTTGGATAGAGCATACCGGATGTATCGTGCGGTAATCAGTGAGATTGCCCCTGTCAGCTCGCCTATGGACAAGGAAGCATTTCAGATGTTCACAATTTCGGATGCCTGGTGTTTAGCGTCGGAGATGCGCTCTGGGGAAGCGATGTTTGAGTATTGCGGCGACTGCGGGAGTGACTTTTTCACCTCCGTGAATCAGGCAACGGGAATACACTGCCCGCACTGTTTTCAGCCTCAGAACGCGAAAGGTGGGGCGATGCCAGCGGTTGAAGTCTTCGCTGAGCCAGCTTGAGCTAACTTTCGCCATCTTTGAAAAACTTTCACATGTGAAAGAAAATTTGAGCAATTTAACGCTATGCGCCCGAAACGGTAAATTACACACCCGCTGGTAGCGCCAGATGCTCGATATGATCTCACGAAAAGCTTTTCGGAGAGGTCATTATGCGAAGTTCACCAGGCTTGATGAGAGTCATTGCCTACATTCTAACTGTCACCACGACTCTGATGCCGCTTCACGGCGTGGCTCAAGAATCACCCGAAGTCGATACCCAGGACTTTTTAAGCCAGCTCGGTCGCGAAGGCCAGAATCTGGGTATGGAGCTTGGTAACGAAGCCAAAAACACTCCAGCCAAGGTCCAGAACGGGCAAATCACCATCCCCACCATGGACGAAAACGGTAACCTGCAATACCAAGGGGGAACTCAGTTCAGCGTTCAAAGCCTGTACCCAGGCAGCAACCCTTCCAATGCCTCGGTGCAGAACGAATATTTCTCTGATGGCGTAGCCCCTGACCTCGACCAGCTCCAGGGGATCTATGACTCGGAAGAGGGGATGGGCGAAACCGGTAGCGAGGCAAAGGACTCCCTCTGGGAAGATGTCTACAGCGACACCCCCTCTATCTCAGGTGCGGCGTATAAAGTTCTGGTGGACTCCTCAAATCAAAGTCGCCCGGATTTCAGTTCCGACCCGATGTTGGGGCTCACCAACGCCACATACGAAAACATTGATGTGATCGCTGAGGGCTTTGGTGACTGTTCCGCCGAAACAACCTTCGATGAAATCACCATGTCGGTACATAACCCGGAGTACGAAACCTGCGACCGTGTGACCGACAAAAGCGCCACCTGCGAGGTCATTCATGACTATGAAGCGGCAGTGGTCAAGCACCATGACGGTCCATACAACATTTCACCATGCGATGGTGCTGGCGGTGGGTGTTCTGACGTGTGGATTGGTAAGGTGGGAGACAACTACTGGAGTGGTAGCTGCTCGATTTACGAAGAATTCACGGAAATCAAAGTCGTCAATCCTGCTGCCATTACTCAGGCTACGTTGATACGTGCCAAGTGGGATGACTACATGCAGATATGGATTGGTGAGCCTGGCGAAGAAGTAAAGGTATGGTCTGGTCCCAATAACAATTTTCCTCCCGAGACAGCCGGTAAGTGTGAGCTGAGTACAAGCTGGGACCAAAATCCTAACCTCGACCTGACCAGTTACTTCCGAAACGCGCCGGAAGACTCGGTGATTCGCTTCAAAATTCGCGTATCCGTCTCGGGCGAGGGTGAAGGCTTCGGGAAGATCCGCATCAAGTACGATCCCTCCAAAGCCATCATCAAAGATGAGTGGTCACCGGATAGCTGCATCGAATCCGCTACTGGCGTGGTGGATGGTTTTGCAGAAGGGAGCCTGACCTGCGTGGACGACCCGCGTGACGCGGAAGGCTGCACCTACACCAATGGCATTAAAATCTGTGAAGACAGCCTGAAGCCTTCTCCCATTCCAGGTATCCCCAACCTTTGCAAGAAAGTCGCCGTAGATGCGGACTTCGATTTCTACAAAGGGGATATGGAGTGCTACACCGATGTCAACGGTGAGGAGCAGTGCCCGGTCAACGAAGGCGGGAATCTAAATACGTGCCAGCAGTACGAAGAAAACCCGCAGTGCGGCTTTATCAGCTCGGAGTGTGTTGATGGGGCTCAGGGTAACTCCGGTGTGTGCTACGTCAAAGAGGAGACGTGGGACTGCGGGAGCAGTGTGGACATCGACACCGTTGAGAAAAACACTGAATACCAGTGCGGTGGAGCTATCCGCTGCATGGGCGACGACTGCCTAGACCCGACACAATCCAACGACCAGACCGCGAACTTCGCGAAAGCCTCAGCGTTGCTGAACGCTGCTCAGTTTATGACTCAAGACATGAGCTGCACCGGCCAAGATGACGATGGCAATGCGACTGGGGATGAGAACGTGACCTGCACGGCGTTCGGTGGTGAGGCGGGGGAATGCAAGATTGCCGTCGGCGGAGTTTCAGACTGCTGTGAGAAACCCTCCAACGTTAGCATGGCTGATTACCTGATGATGATTCGCCAGGTTCCGAAGCTTGATGGTGCAGTCTTGGCGCTTGAGGACACCAACATCATCAAAAGCTCTTACCAAACCCTTCGTGAGCCAGTCATGAATGCTTGGACGGAGGTGTCTCAGCCGTTCACAAATTACATGGATAACATCTCCGGTGCCGTTGAGGAGATATGGTCGCCCATCGAGGAGCTGAAGAACCAACTCATAGAAAAGCTGAAAGAGCAGGCTAAGGGTATGTTGCAGGACGTGATGGGCAACTTGGCCCAGGATGGCGCGACCGAGGCGGCAGCCACTGCTACGGCAGATAGAGCGGCTGAGGAGGCAATGACTGAAATGGCGAACCAAGCCGCTTCCATGCTGGGTGCGGCGATGACGGTCTACACGGTGTATGTGGTCGCTGTGGCCGTAATTCAAATGGTCTATGCCTGCGAACAGGAAGAGCTGGAAATGAACACCAAACGGGCGACGGATAGCTGCACTTACGTCGGCTCATACTGTAAGGAAGAGGTTCTCGGGGCCTGCATCGAGAAGCGTAAAGCGTATTGCTGCTTCAACTCACCACTGTCTCGAATCATCCAGGAACAGGTGCGGCCTCAGTTTGGTCAGGACTTCGGAACCCCTAAGAATCCGAGTTGTGGAGGCATTCCCTTTGAGCAGATCGCTCAAATCAACTGGGATGAGGTTAATCTCGATGAGTGGCTTGCCATTCTCCAGCAGAACGGTCAGTTTCCCAATGGATCCAATATATCTATGGACGCCCTCACAGGCTCTGGCAGTGTCTTCAATATCGACGGGGACCGGTTGCCTGCTGAGCAGCGTGCAATGGACCGCGTTGATGACATAGACGTGGATGCAAAGCGTCGGGAGGCAATGGACAAAATAGAAGTGAATCCGGGCGGGCCAGGAACCTAACGATAAAAATACTGAAAAACTGCCTTATGCGCCCAAAATGGTAAAAAGCGCGTTCTTCGGTTAAAGGTAGTTAAACCGAAAATAGCTCCTAGAGAAATCAAAGGAGCTATTTTTATGAAATCCCAAAAGAAAGATCGAGAGCATGACGTTGAGTCGGACGTGCTTTTAACGGTACGTGATGTCCAACGACTTCTACGCATTTCCAATCCGACGCTGAGCCGCATTCGGGCAGATAAGAATGCTGATTTTCCAAAACCCATTGCTGTAACTACAAAAGCGGTACGCTGGAAGCGCGCTGACGTAGAGGATTGGCTTGAGCGTCGGAAGGTGGATTGATGGGAGGCAAGCCCTTTACTGCCTACCATCAAAGTCTTATTGAGCAGGCAGAAAATCAAGAGCTGAACCCTGAAACATGGTTCATGCCGCAGTTGTTTTGTCAGCTTAGTCCATTGCCGGCGGCCAATACTGATAAAAACCTGTTTCAGCGCACCAATGGCAATGTCAAAGTGTCGGTATTGTCCAGCGAGCGTGTTCCCGCAGGGGGACTGGTAAGGCTTTTATTGGCATGGTTAACCACACAAGCCAAGCGACAGAAAAGCCCTGAGCTTGCTATTGATACAAGCCAAAGCCAATTCCTGAAAAGCCTTGGGCTAAGTAATAGTGGCCGATATGCAGCACTACTACTCGAACAGGTCAATCGTTTGGCTCGCTCTACCTTTCAGATAGAGAGAGTGGTAGGAAA
>NZ_LSMM01000004.1:0-13805 GCF_001566815.1 Marinobacter sp. Hex_13 | reverse complement strand
TGGCCGACCAACTAAAGATCTAAATCTTCCTAACTGAAAATCAATAGGTTAGGGGAGGACAGACAACTAAAACCATGAAAAAATGACGTTGGTCGGACATTCGAAATGTGAATTAGCTAGTTCCAACTTAAGTGCTTAAATTGATAACGAGATTTGAACGGGATCATCTTTCGAGTCTCATGTAACTGTCATTTTGGACAGCATAGCAAATATTACGAATTATGTAATATGTAATGTGACTTCAAATTAAAGAGGAAATCTCTTCATATGATGCAGGCAGGGGTTAGCAAAGCAGTTTGTGTTTTGTTTCTCCCTGGGGCCCTTTTCTTCCATTTGAAACAACATAAATAATGTCGGTTCATTAAGCGCATTTCTTCAAGTTTTCCGCTCGTCTATTTAGGCTGGTAGGACCTTTTTCTGTGATTTGTCGCCAGTCCCTGCTAGGGATACTATCGAGGGACTGGGGTCGGCTCGACCTTCCTTCTTCATACCCTCCCTTCACAGCTTCAAAGGAATGCTTCCATGCAGCATGCTTCGAATCGGGTTCACGGCCTCTCGGATCCCAGGGAATTCAAAGATAACTGTGGATTCGGTTTGATTGCCCATACTGAAGGTCATCACAGCCATCAGATCATCTCGACGGCCATCGATGCTCTGACCAATATGACCCATCGTGGAGGGATCAATGCCGACGGTAAGACGAGCGATGGATGCGGTCTACTGATCAAGAAGCCTGATGCCTTTTTCCGTAAGGTGAGTGCTGAGCAGGCATTTACTTTGCCTGATCTCTATGGCGTTGGGATGGTGTTCACTCACCCAGACACGGCAGAAGCGGAACGCCAGAGATCGGCGATTAACGCTGCTTTAGAGTCCGAAGGCGTTAATATACTTGGGTGGAGAGAGGTGCCGACTAATGCGAGTTGCCTTGGAGACTTGGCGCGGACTTCCTTGCCCTGTTTTTGGCAGGTGTTCGTGTCTTGTGATGGGAGCTCTGAGCAAGAATTGAATCGCCAATTGTTTTTCGCACGTCGAAAGGCGGAAAAAGCGATTAAAGACGATGGCTATTTCTATATCTGCTCCCTATCGACGTCCGTCATATCCTATAAAGGGTTAATGATGCCGGTGGATTTCCCGGTGTTTTTCCCGGATCTGCAAGATGAAGCCATGGAAACTTCCATTGTGGTTTTCCATGTCCGCTTTTCTACTAATACCTCCCCGCAATGGAAGTTGGCTCATCCCTTCCGTTATTTGGCCCATAACGGTGAGATCAACACGATTCAGGGTAACCGCAACTGGGCGTTGGCACGCGAGAGCAAGTTCCAGAACGACTTGCTGCCCGGCCTTGAGGGGCTAAGTCCACTGGTTAACCGTACTGGTTCAGATTCCTCCAGTATGGATAACATGTTGGAGATCCTACTTTTGGGGGGAATGGATCTATTCCGTGCCGCACGCATGATGGTACCGCCTGCTTGGCAGAACGTGGAGACCATGGATGCGGACCTGAGAGCCTTCTACGAATATAACTCCATGCACATGGAACCGTGGGATGGCCCTGCCGGGATGGTCATGACAGATGGCCGCTATGCCATGTGTATGCTTGACCGCAATGGGCTGCGGCCAGCTCGCTGGGTCGTGACCAAAAACGGTTTCATCACCTTGGCGTCTGAAATTGGCGTCTATGATTACAAGCCACAAGATGTTGTCGCCAAGGGCAGGGTTGGACCAGGGCAGATTCTGGCGGTTGATACCGAGACTGGCGAAATCATGCACACCAAAGAGATCGATAACCGTCTGAAGGTGCGGCATCCTTATCGAGACTGGCTAAAGCGCCATGCGCTCAGGATTGAGGCGGATTATGAACATGAGCTGGAGCGAATAGACGGAATCGACTCCAAGGACCTGCTCAGCTACCAGAAATTCTTCCAAATCAGCTTTGAGGAGCGTGATCAGGTACTCCGTCCGCTTGCTGAAACCGGTCAGGAGGCAACGGGTTCCATGGGGGATGACACCCCTATGGCGGTGCTGTCCCGCCGCGAGCGACAGTTGTCTGATTATTTTCGCCAGCAGTTTGCTCAGGTGACGAATCCGCCAATCGATCCGTTGCGCGAAGCGATCGTGATGAGCCTAGAGACATGCGTTGGTGTTGAGCGGAATCTCTTTGAAGAGACCGCCGACCATGCTGATCGTGTGATTCTGTCTACACCGATCTTGTCCCACTCCAAATTCGCCAACCTGCTTAACATTGAGCGCCCTGGCTACGAGGCGACCCGACTTAGCCTGCATTACGATCAGAATGTCGGCCTCAAGCAGGCGGTTATCAACCTCTGTGATGCTGCTGAAGTAGCGGTCCGTGATGGCAAAGTGTTGGTGGTGCTGAGTGACCATGGTATCAGTCAGGATACCCTGACCGTCCCAGCGCTAATGGCCACTGGTGCCGTGCATCATGCGTTGATCGACAAAGGCCTTCGTTCTGATGCCAATATCATCGTGGAGACAGCCACTGCACGTGATTCTCATCACTTTGCGGTGCTGTTTGGGTTTGGTGCAACGGCAGTGTACCCCTACCTGGCCTATGACGTGATTGCTGACATGGTTCGCTCTGGCGAACTGCTGGGCGATCCGGTTGAGTTGCAGAAGAGCTTCCGCAAAGGCATTAACAAAGGGCTGATGAAGATCCTATCAAAGATGGGGATTTCCACCATTGCCTCCTACCGTGGTGCCCAGCTGTTCGAAGCGGTAGGGATCGACAGTGAAGTTGCCGACCTGTGTTTCCGTGGTGTCGCCAGCCGTATCCAGGGCGCAGGCTTTGTGGATTTCGAAGGCGACCAGGTGAGTCTGGCCAAGGATGCTTGGCAGCAGCGTAAGCCTATTGATGCAGGCGGTATCCTCAAGTTTATTCATGGTAAGGAATATCACGCGTTCAATCCGGATGTAATTCATGCTTTGCATCGTGCAACCCAAGACAACGACTACGATGCCTATAGGGTGTTTGCCGAGCTGGTCAACAAGCGCCCGGTGGCCACCTTGCGAGATCTGTTCGCCCTGCGTGACGATGTTGAGCACATTAGCGTCGATGATGTAGAACCCCTTCAGGACATCATGCTGCGTTTTGATTCGGCAGGGATGTCTCTTGGGGCATTGAGTCCGGAGGCCCACGAATCAATTGCTACTGCGATGAATCGTATTGGTGGGCGCTCCAATTCGGGGGAAGGCGGTGAGGATGAGGCCCGCTACGGTTCTGAACGTGTTTCCAAAATTAAACAAATCGCTTCCGGTCGTTTCGGTGTAACGCCGCACTATCTGGTGAATGCTGAGGTGCTGCAGATCAAGGTGGCTCAGGGCGCCAAGCCTGGTGAAGGCGGTCAGCTGCCTGGCGGTAAGGTGAATACGCTGATTGCTCGTCTGCGCCATTCCGTACCCGGCGTGACTCTCATTTCTCCGCCACCACACCACGATATCTACTCCATTGAGGATCTGGCACAACTTATCTTTGACCTGAAACAGGTTAATCCTGATGCCTTGGTGTCCGTGAAGTTGGTATCTGAGCCAGGTGTGGGAACGGTTGCCTCCGGGGTGGCCAAGGCCTACGCCGATCTGATTACCATCTCCGGCTATGACGGTGGTACTGCCGCGAGTCCGCTGACTTCCATCCGCTATGCGGGTTCGCCTTGGGAGCTGGGGCTTGCGGAAGCGCATCAGGCCCTGCGTGGCAACGATCTACGTGACAAAATCCGTCTCCAAACCGACGGCGGTCTGAAGACGGGTTTGGACGTGATCAAGGCGGCCATCCTCGGGGCCGAATCCTTTGGGTTCGGTACTGTGCCGATGGTTGTGCTTGGTTGTAAGTACCTGCGCATTTGTCACTTGAATAACTGCGCGACTGGTGTGGCGACCCAGCGAGAGGATCTCCGCAAGGAGCATTACATCGGCGCCCCGGAGCTGCTGATCAACTACTTCACCTTTGTGGCGCAGGAGGTCCGTGAGCTGCTGGCGTTGCTGGGTGTGAGAAGCATTCCTGAATTGATCGGTCGTACAGACCTGCTCAAGGTGCTGGAAGGCGAGACTGAGCGTCAGGGTAAGCTGGATCTGAGCCCGATCCTGCGTAACGATCTGGTGGCGGCAGATAAGCCTGCTTTCTGCCAGGTCAGCAGAAATGAGCCGTTCGACCAAGCCGTTCTTGGTAAGCAGATGGTGAGCGATATGCTTGTGGCTATCGAAAGCAGGAGCGGTGGTTCTTTCCATTATGAGATCACCAACCGCGACCGCTCAATTGGTGCTCGAGTTTCGGGTGAAATCGCACGGCGTTACGGTGATCTGGAGATGGAAAGTGCACCGGTCAAAGTGCGCTTTACCGGTACCGCTGGTCAGAGCTTCGGTGTGTTCAACGCAGGTGGTCTGCATATGTACATCGAGGGTGATGCCAACGATTACGTGGGTAAGGGCATGGCAGGTGGCAAGCTGGTTATTCGTCCTCCCCAGGGAAGTCCCTTCAAGAGCCAGGAAACGGCCATTATCGGGAATACCTGTCTTTATGGCGCTACCGGTGGCAAGTTGTTTGCAGCAGGATCCGCTGGTGAGCGTTTCGGAGTGAGAAACTCCGGTTGTCATGCTGTAGTAGAGGGGGCTGGTGATCACTGCTGTGAATACATGACAGGCGGCTCTGTGACTGTGCTTGGACGCACCGGCTACAACTTCGGGGCGGGGATGACAGGGGGTTTTGCATTTGTCCTGGATGAAGACAACGACTTCTTCGACCGAATCAATCCCGAGTTGATTGAGCTACATCGCATCAGTTCCGAAGCCACCGAGTCCCACCGTAGCCATCTGCGGGGCGTCATCGGTGAGTTCGTCAAGGAAACGGGCAGTGAGTGGGGCGAGTACCTGTTGGATAACTTCGATGCCATGAGCCGCAAGTTCTGGCTGGTGAAGCCCAAGGCTGCGAATCTTGCTGGCCTGCTAGCATCTACCCGAGCCAATCCTGCCTGACTTGAAGCTGAGATCGAAATCAAAGGGCCCCTGGTGGGGCCCTTTGAGACCTTAGGATCGGATTAGCTGATCGGCGCCAGCTTCTCTCGGGTCAACTCGGCGGACAGAAACGGTGCAGTCTGGCTACCCTGCGCCAGAGCAACGTCTTCCGGCGTACCGGTGGCGACAATGGTGCCTCCTGCCTCTCCTGCGCCGGGGCCAACATCAATGACCCAATCCGCTTGGGCAACCGCCCGCATATCATGCTCAATCATCACCACCGTGTTCCCGGCATCGACTAACCGTTGTAACTGTGCCAGCAGTCGATCTGCATCTGATGCATGCAGCCCTGTGGTGGGTTCATCAAGCACATAGAGGCTACGGCCACGCTGGGAACGCTGCAATTCAGTAGCGAGTTTGATGCGTTGCGCCTCACCGCCTGAAAGTTCTGTGGCAGGTTGCCCGAGGCGCAAGTAGCCGAGCCCAATGTCGTGTAACAGCTGAAGTGGTCTTGCGATGGCGTCTTCACTCGCAAAGAATTCACCGGCTTCATCCACTGTCATCTGCAGTACTTCGGCAATATTCTTGTCGTTCCAACGGACCTTGAGCGTATCTTCGTTGTAGCGGGCGCCATGGCAAGTGGGGCAGGGGGCATAGACGCTGGGCATGAACAACAGCTCTACACTGACAAAGCCTTCACCTTCGCACGTCTCACAACGACCCTTGGCCACATTGAATGAGAACCGCCCTGCATTGTAACGGTGCTTGCGTGCTTCAGGTGTAGCAGCAAACAGCTTGCGAACATGATCAAACAGGCCGGTATAGGTCGCCAGGTTGGAGCGTGGAGTACGCCCGATGGGTTTCTGATCTACCTGTACCAACCGCTGTATGGCATCAATGTCGCCTGCAAGATGCCCGCCAGTCACTTCGATGACTGCGGGTCCATCATCAGTACCGTTTTCCGCGTCGTCATCTTCGGGCTCTCCGCCTAAATGCAGTAGCACCAATTCCGGGAGGGCCTGAGCCACAAGGCTGGATTTGCCGGATCCGGAAATGCCGGTGACGGCGGTCAGCACCCCTAGGGGGATGCTGGCGTCAACACCATGCAAATTGTGTCGGTTGATGCCCTGTAGCTCGAGCCAGCCAGCGGGACCACGTAGCCGACTCTCGGGGGCGGGAACTTCATTGAAAAGGTAACGGGCAGTGCGTGACGCCTCAATCTCACGTAACCCCTCTGGTTCGCCGCTATAAAGCACTTGGCCGCCGTGCTCCCCGGCATTGGGCCCAACATCCACAAGCCATTGCGCCCGTCGCATCAGATCCAGGTCGTGTTCAACGACAAATACCGAGTTCCCGGCTTCGCTGAGTCGATCCAGGGCGTCGTAAAGGGATTGGCTATCAGCGGGGTGCAGGCCTGCGGACGGCTCGTCCAGTACGTATACCACACCAAAAAGCAGTGAACTCAGTTGGGTGGCGAGCCGCAATCGTTGCAACTCCCCAGCAGAAAGCGTTGGCGTGGCACGATCAAGCGTAAGGTAACCAAGGCCCAGCCCTTGTAGTTGGCGCAAACGGGCCATGACAGAGCTTGCAATACGCTCTGCGGCGATGCGCTTTTCATCAGACAGAGCAGATGTGCGCCGCACATCTGGCGAGATGGAATGCACGGCACGCCCAGACGCGGCTCGTTCAGCGCGGTCACGCTTGGTGGCATCCTTATTCGTGCCGGATCCCGCGGTGTGAGCATGAAAGTCACCCTGGGTGATGGGCTCAAGCAATGAGGCTAACTTGTCCAGCGGCATTTGCATGAACTCACCGATGTCTACGCCCGCGAAGGTCACCGAGAGGGCCTCAGGTTTGAGACGCTTGCCATCACAGGTGGGACACAGTTTGCCATCCATGAAGCGTGATACCCGCTTTCTCATCAGCGCACTCTGCGTGTTGGCAAAGGTATGTAATACATAGCGCCGAGCACCGGTGAAGGTGCCCATGTAACCGGGTTCCTGCTTGCGTTTCAGTGCTGCCTGGGTTTCTGCAGGTGTAAAGCCCGGATATACCGGCACGGTAGGTTTGTCTTCAGTGAACAGAATCCAGTCACGATCTGCCTGTGGAAGGTCTTTCCAGGGCACATCAATGTCGTAGCCCATGCTCACCAGGATGTCGCGCAGATTTTGCCCTTGCCAAGCTGGCGGCCAGGAGGCAATAGCCCGCTCCCGGATCGTTAGAGAAGGATCTGGCACCATGATGGACTCAGTGACATCGTAGACATGGCCAAGCCCGTGACAGGTCGGGCAAGCCCCCTGAGGTGTATTGGGCGAGAAATCCTCCGCGTACAGCATCGCCTGGTTCGCCGGGTAGGCGCCAGCACGGGAATACATCATGCGCACAAGACTGGACAGGGTGGTGACACTTCCCACTGAAGAACGGGCATTACTGGCTCCGCGCTGTTGTTGAAGTGCAACGGCAGGAGGGAGCCCATCGATGGAATCGACATCTGGCACCCCAGCCTGATCAATAAGGCGGCGTGCATAGGGCGCGACTGATTCGAAATAGCGACGTTGTGCCTCGGCATAAATGGTGCCGAACGCCAATGACGATTTGCCTGAGCCCGAGACGCCAGAAAATACCACCAGGGCATCTCTTGGAATATCGACGTTCACGTCTTTAAGGTTATGTTCACGTGCGCCACGCACCTGAACGAAGCCGTTGGCATCATCATAACCAGCTGTAGTCTTTGACATGGCATTGTCCTGTCGAGTGTTGGGGCAAAAATCGGGCTGTTAGGCCGTTTTCAGGTACGTGTTTCGGACGAATATGTGTTATCCAGAGAGCGTAGCCAGGAGAGACGTTGCCCCAGGCGATTTTCTAGCCCTCGATCAGTTGGTTGATACCATTGCTGTTGCGGGACACCTTCAGGGAAATAGGCCTGCCCGGCGGTATAGGCATTGGGCTCGTCATGGGCATATCGATATCCTTGTCGGTACCCCATCTTTTTCATCAGCTTGGTTGGTGCGTTGCGTAGATGCAGGGGCACCGGTTGGGAACCATTACTCTTTGCAAACGCTTTAGCTTGATTCCAGGCCGAATAAGAGGCGTTGGATTTTGGTGCCAGCGCAAGATAGGTAATCGCATGAGCAATGGGAATCTCGCCTTCCGGTAATCCCAACCGGTCAAACGCCATGGCTGCATTAAGCGCTATTTGTAGGGCCTGCGGGTCAGCGTTACCGATATCTTCACTGGCCATCACGATCATGCGCCGGGTGACGTGTGAAACATCGCCGCTGCCATCCAGAATCCTGGCGAACCAATAAAGTGCCGCCTCAGGATTGGAGCCTCGCAATGACTTGTGAAAAGCCGAGAGTTGCCAGTAAAACTCGTCACCCCCCTTATCGAACCTACGCAAAGAGGGGCTGGTGGACAGTCTGGCAAACTCTCCATCCACCGCTGTCCTGGACGAACCTACAGCAGCATTTGTCACTTGTTCGAGCAAGTTAAGGAAGCGTCTTGCGTCCCCATCGGCAAAGCCCATCAACAGTTCTAGTGCGTCAGTATCCAGAGTGACGCCCTGCAGGTGCGGCAGTGCGTGTTGGTAGAGTTGAGTCAGATCCTGGCCCGTAAGGGATTCGAGCGAATACACCTGGGCACGAGAGAGCAGGGCGGAATTGACCGACAGTCCAGGGTGCTCAGTAGTGCTACCAATCAGCGTGAGAAGCCCGGATTCCACATGGGGGAGCAGGGCATCTTGCTGTGCTTTATTGAAGCGATGGATCTCATCAATGAACAGCACAGTGGAGCGGCCTTGGCCGTCCAGCACTGATTGAGCCTGAGTAATGGCCTGGCGGATCTCTTTAACGCCATCAAGTACCGCTGAGATTGCAATAAAGTGGCTGTCAGACGCGGTTGCTGCCAGCCGACCCAGCGTGGTTTTTCCTACACCAGGTGGCCCCCAAAGGATGAGCGAGTGCAACTTTCCAGACTCGAACGCGAGACGCAGCGGTTTGCCTGGGCCGAGCAGGTGCCGTTGGCCGACGAACTCCTTAAGCGACTTGGGTCGGAGTAAGTCAGCCAGTGGGCGGATAGGCTCTGATGAGAACAAATCTGTCAAAGTACTCTACCTCGCGGTTGGGAAGTCCAGTGTCAGATCAGATAGAAATATCAGTCTCTTACACCAGGTTTATTCAATGTCATGGGTCTGGATAAGCCGCCTTCTTCGGATCCTGGGTGCAGAATGATCCGGGACCCCCTGTAGCCGACACTGTGGTTCCATATCCAGCTCAGAGCCACGCTTAGGCGATTTCGTGTACCAATCAAAAAGTAGATGTGAGCGAGTTTCCAGATCCACCACGCCAGTGCACCCTTGAGTTTCACTCGGCCCATGTGGATGACTGCCGATCCATGCCCAATAGTCGCCAGGTTGCCTTGGTGGTGATATGTGAACACTTCATCTACTGGCTTGCCTTTGAGGCGTCGCCGGATCAGTTTGGAAACATATTGACCTTGCTGCTTGGCTGCTGGGGCAATGCCTGGCACGAGTAAGCCATCAGGCATCGCACAGGACGCGGTATCACCAATGACAAAAATGTTGTTGTTGCCCGGCACGGTTAGATCCGGCTCGACGACCACCCGGCCTGCTCGGTCTGCAGTTGTTCCCAGCCACTTGGCTGCTGGCGATGCCTGGACACCTGCGGCCCAGAGTATGGTTTTGGCGGGCAGTGGTTTCCCGCCATACACCACACCGTTATCAGAGCATTCAGTGACCGGGGTACCTAGTACGACTTCGACACCCAGCTTTTCCAGTGCCTGCTGTGCATAGCTGGAAAGCTTTTCAGGAAATACGGACAGTAATCTCGATCCTGCCTCAATCAACACCACGCGAGTGGTGCTGGTATCAATGGAGCGAAAATCATGGGCGAGTGTATCCCGAGCCAATTCAGCGATGGTTCCAGCGAGTTCAACACCGGTTGGGCCGCCACCAATGATGACAAATGTCTGAAGCGCTGCGCGCTGCTCAGGATCGCCCTGGTTTTCCGCTTCTTCAAAGGCATCGAGGATGTGAGCCCGGATAGTGGTGGCGTCCTCAAGGGTTTTCAACCCCGGAGCAAAATCTTTCCACTCTTCATGTCCAAAATAGGCATGGGTAGCTCCCGTGGCGATCACCAAAGTGTCATAGGGATGCTCTAGCCCATTGTCTAGAATGACTTTCTTTTTCGTCTTGTCGACGCCCCGTACTTCCGCCATGAGGGTTTTGACCTCTGGTCGGTTACGGAATAAAGACCGAATTGGCCAGGCAATCTCTGACGGGGACAGTGAGGCCCCCGCCACTTGATATAGCAAGGGCTGAAACAGATGGTGATTTCTGCGATCAATGATCGTGATCTCTACATTTGCGCCAGCGAGTCGTTTGGCTACCTCAATTCCGCCAAAACCTGCGCCAATAATCACCACCCGGTGTCTCTTGTTGATCTGCTTGCTCATGGCTGGATTACTCCTGTTCACTGGCTCAGTGCAAATGCATGATGAGCGAGATGTTTGCCGATGAAGCTGGCGATAAAGTAGTAGCTATGGTCATAGCCCGTGCGCATGTTCAGGGTGAGCGGGTGATGCGCGGCCTCGCAGGCCTGGGTCAGTAGCTCAGGTTTGAGCTGCTTATCGAGAAATTCGTCTCTGGTTCCCTGATCTACAAGTAGGGGCAGGCGCTCCTCTGCCGTAGCGATCAATTCAAGCGTGTCATACTGTTTCCAGGTTTCTCGATCATTGCCGAGATAGGACTCAAAGGCTTTTTGCCCCCATGGCACCTGCGTGGGAGCCACAATAGGGGAAAAGGCGGAAACGCTGCGGTAACGTCCTGGGTTGCGCAGAGCGATAACCAGTGCGCCATGCCCCCCCATAGAGTGGCCGCTAATGCTACGTTCCTGTGTAACAGGGAAGTGTGCTTCTATCAGGTCAGGCAATTCCTGCACAACGTAGTCATACATTTGATAGTTAGCTGCCCAAGGTTTCTGTGTCGCATTGACATAGAAGCCCGCTCCCTGACCAAGGTCATAGAGATGGTTGTCGGCCACTTTTTCGCCACGGGGGCTGCTATCCGGCGCAACGATAGCGATGCCGTGTTCGGCCGCGTACCGTTGAACCCCCGATTTGGTGATGACATTCTGCTCGGTACAGGTAAGCCCGGAAAGCCAGTACAAAACGGGCACGCGGCCTTTTTCTGCCTGAGGTGGCAAATAGACTGCGACGTTCATAGTGCAGCCGAGGGTTGCGGACTCGTGCTGATAGATTTCCTGCCATCCACCAAAACACGCGTGATGTTCGATGCGTTCCATGATGTTCTCCTATATGAAACCCGATCAGCAGAAATCCAGCATTCACGAATTTCTGGTCAGGTGCTTTTCTCTGTAGCAGTGTCGGCATGAGCGCGCCTGATACTGCGTACTTTCAACCAGATCCCCACCATTACCACTGGAACCATTACTGCGGTTACAGGTGCTGCGAAGTCGTAAACGAGGGGGACACCTTTCAACAAATAACTCAGCAAACCCACCACGTAGTAGGAAACGGCAGCAACGGAAAGGCCCTCAACCGTTTGTTGCAGGCGTAATTGCAACTTGGCGCGGTTGTCCATTGAGGCGAGTAGGTCCCTGTTCTGTCGTTCCAGCTCCACATCTATCCAGGACCTGAGTAGCGAGATTGCCCTGGTGAGTTTGTCTGAGAGCTTGGCCTGGCGTTCTTTCACTGAATGACAGGTCCGCATTGCTGGGGCGATACGTCGCTGTAGAAAATCATGCCAGGTGTGATAGCCGCATATCGATTCTTCTGACAGGGCGGCTAACCTTTCCTCGACAATGTCGTAGTAGGCGCTGCTCGCACCAAACCGATAGAGATTGGCGGCGACACCAGCCTCGAGCTCAGCGGCCAGGTTGGTCAGTTCTGACAGGAGGATGTCGCTGTCACGACGTTGCGCCATGCTGGTGCACATTTCGTCAGTAATGGCTGCCAGGCGCGCTTCCATCCGCCGTAGCTCAGTTGTCATTGAGCGCGTTAGCGGTAGAGATAAGACTGCCAGCGTGCGATAGGTTTCTACCTCCAGCAGTCGCTGGACCAGAGCTCCTGCGCGGGCAGGACTTAAATCTCGTGACAGAATGAGAATATTGGTCAACCCGTCCTTGTCCTGATGAAAGTCAGTCAGGATGGCCGCTGAACCTCCCTCGACTATTGAGTAACAAAGACTGGCGACCTTGAACTCTTCTGCTTTCGTTTCAGTTTCAGGGGTCCATGGGAGCAGGGTAACGCGAACCCCCGATACCACAGGGCCCGGCGGGATGAACCCATGTTTGAATGGGTTTTCACCAATCGGCTCGCCAGATTGCATGTCCAGTGGAGCGCACCAGAGATACGTGGAGAACTCGGTGTGCTTCTCACAATGCAGATCCCCTTGTTCCCAGGTCAGACCATGCAGTCGAGCGGTGTGGTCAGTTTCGGGAACCCCGAGGCGATGAGACAGCTCATCCATCGCGAGCTGGTCTTTCTCTTTATCCCCCTCGGTCATGAAAGCGAGTTGTAGCAAGCTTCTTGGGGCGTCGATCAGTAGATGTGGTCGCGAATGAACCTCTCCCACTGCCGCCGCACGATCAATATACGCAGGCATGCCATATACGGATTCGGTGGTAGGCGACGTGGTTGTCGAACTTGTGCTATTCGGCTCTTTCATGATGACCTCATTACTGATTTTGTAGGAAGGCCTCATGCCCCTCAGCAAGTGCTTTGGGGCATGGGGCTAGCTGTTAAGGGGCTTAACCCTTTGAGACAGCAAGGTTTTATGCCTTTGGTGATCTTGCTAACCATATAAGCATAAGCTGTCGCTGTCAGGGCTTCCTTCATTGGATCATTCAGTAAAGGTGTAGGAGCAAACCTTGTTGCCTGCGGGGTCGCGCAAGTAGGCAGCGTAGGCACCAGGCAGGTGGTCACGCGCTCCAGGTTGCCCTTCATCGGTTCCGCCTGCGGCCAGACCCGCCGCATGAAAGGCGTCCACCTCGGCGGTTGTGGCTGCAGCGAAGCCTACCGTCACGCCATTGCTCGACGGCGCCTCACCATTACCCGGTCGGGCGATGATGAAAGCGGGTTTGTCGCGGCCATAGAGCACCCAATCGTTACCGAAAGGACCAAGGTTACTGATGTTGAGAGCGCCCAAGGCTGCATCATAAAACTTGGCGGATTGCTGAACGTCCTCAGCGCCGATAAACACGTGAGAGAACAGACCGTCGCCAGAGATAACGGGATTAGTCATGGTTTATTTCCTTACTGTCTGTCGTTGAATGAAACGATGGTGATGGATCGGTTAGTAATGGATAACCGTGCGAATCGATTTGCCTTCATGCATCAAATCGAAAGCTTCGTTGATGTCGTCCAGTCCCATGGTGTGGGTGACAAACGGGGCAAGATCGATTCCACCCTTCATTGAGTCTTCCACCATCCCTGGGAGCTGAGTCCGACCTTTTACACCGCCAAACGCGGAGCCTTTCCAGGTACGACCGGTAACCAACTGGAAGGGACGAGTTGAGATTTCTTTGCCTGCACCGGCGACACCGATCACGATTGACTGACCCCATCCGCGATGAGCGGATTCCAGTGCCGAGCGCATTACGTTGACGTTACCAATGCACTCGAAGGTGTGATCCACACCCCAACCCGTCATTTCAATGAGGACTTCATGAATAGGCTTCTCGAACTCAGTCGGGTTAAGGCAGTCAGTCGCGCCGAAGCTGCGTGCCAAGTCGAATTTGTCCGGATTGATATCAATCGCAAAAATCCGCCCGGCTTTGGCTTGGCGAGCACCCTGGATAGCC
>NZ_LSMM01000003.1:0-89082 GCF_001566815.1 Marinobacter sp. Hex_13 | reverse complement strand
GTCTTTTCCTTTCAGGTTTCGTCACCTTCAAGAAAAGAACATGCGGGGTCGGGAGGACAATCTATCCTGACAATTTACGGACTTTTAGCACTGTTGCTGACACTGTTGCAAAGACCCACCGTGGCCACTGTGGTCATGGGTGCACGCAATGAGTCTCAGCTTCGCCAGAATCTGGGAGCCGTTGGATGGAATCTGAGTCAGGAGCAGATGGCCCGGCTTGACCAAGTCAGTTCGGTGACGCCGCCTTATCCCTATTACCCTTATCGAACGCAGGAGGGGTTTGCCCGTGTGAATCCACCTTTGGTGTAGCCTCTGAATAGCCTGCTGCGAATGCGATAACCACGAAACCTTGATCGTTGGCGTACCGCACCTGTTTTCTCACGAAGCGGGGAATTCACCCCAGTAGGTGCATTTAACGACCCCGGAATACTTATTCGCACCTCGCCGGCCGCCCAGGGCCCTACTGGCTTTGGTGGCTCTGAACCCATCATCGGGTGTGATGTTCTGTATATCGCGAGGCAATTTTTTCTGCAGCCGGGAAACAGAGAGAATTCCAATCAAGCCAATGAGGCGACGTTGTCTAATCTAATTCTCATAGAAGGTCGAATATCACATGAACGCAATCAACAAGTTCTTTCTCGTTTTTTCTGTACTCGCTTTCTCTGCATTCGCGCAAGCCGAAGGTGTTAGCCAGGGCGATATCGAGCGCGGCAATAATCCTGCAGTTGAAACTGCCGAACTGGGCACTGGCAACTAACCGTCCAAAACGACAATGGGCGGTCCAGGTGGGGCCGCCCGTGCATTTTTGATACAAAGCCCTCCCTCTTCGATCCAGTTTCTGCATTTCCCGGCCCTGCCCTTGCAGCCATCCCTCTAGCGCTGTTTTAGCGTTGATCACCCATCGACTCAATAAAGGCGTCGACCTCCGACTGTGTGTAACGGGGGGTAATGTGTTGCGGACAGTTCCAGTCAAAGGCCTCGACCCGAATGATCATGCCCCTCTCTATCTGGGCTTTATAGCTCTCGTCCTGTAAGTGGTCGAGAATTGATGGTGGCTCAGGACCAACCAGTGCCATCCTGCCAAGCAGTTTTAGTCTCCGCTGATTCGGGTAGTCCATCAGGAACAACGCAACGCGGTCATTGGTAAGCACGTTGCCAGTCGTGACGTACTGGCGGTTGCCCGAGTAGTCCGCAAAACCAATGGTCGACTGGTCGATGACCTTCAAAAATCCGGCTGGCCCGCCCCTATGCTGGATGTAGGGCCAACCGGTTTCGCTGACACTGGCAATGTAAAAGCTGTCCCGGGCCTCGATAAACACCCGTTCCCGATCCCTGAGCAGGTTGTTACGGTCTGGTCCGGTTTCAATGGACGAGTAACCGGTCCGACTGCCCATTTCCTCCTGAACCTGCTTAACCGTACTGGTAAAAGCGATTTCCGCAAACTTGTGCGCCATGTTGAGCTCCTGAGGTTTTCATAAATCTGTTTTCCCATTTACTACCAGTAACTCTTCAGGCTCAAGTGTTACGTCGTGTCGTCACTAATCTAAAACAGGCTTAAGGCCAAAACGTAACATGCTGCTCGAGGCCCGTGTCGAAATCGTGGCCGGCGGCGATAAAGCAGGCCGTTATAACCAGAATACCGGTTACTCGAACCCTTCCAGCACTATTTTGCCCACGGCCGTACCGGACTCCAACTCCGAATGCGCCGCACGTATGTTTTCAGCGTTGATTACCCCGAGATTCTTGCCTGCGGTGGTACGAATGTGGCCCTGATCCACAAGACTCGCTACCGTCTCAAGAAGTTCGTGCTGCACCTGCATGTCATCGGCGTTGTGCATAGACCGGGCGAACATGAATTCGATGTGTAAGGACAGGCTTTTCGGTTTGATTTTCATAACGTCCAGAGACACGGGGTCGTCAATCATGGCAATCCTGCCGAACGGCCTCAGCGCTGCCACATAATCATCGAAGTACTGGTCGGTGGCGTTCAGGCTGGCCACGTGAGTGATCGGGGCAATTTTGCCATCGGACACCAGTTGTTCGATTTGCGGCAGCAGTGGCTCGCGGTGATTCACGACGAAATCCGCACCTAGCGATTCGACCCATTGCCGGGACTCGGGCCGGGATGCGGTGGCCACCACGGTGGCACCGGTCAGCGTTTTTGCCAACTGAATCAGGATCGAGCCGACACCGCCGGCTGCACCAACCACCAGTATCACGTCGTCGGTTGGACTGATTTCCTCTGGGGGCTGCTGTTCAAGACCCAGGTGGTCGAAGAGCATTTCCCAGGCGGTTATAGTGGTCAGAGGCAGTGCTGCCGCCTCTGCGTCGTTCAGGCTGGCGGGTTTGCGGCCCACAATGCGCTCGTCCACGATCTGATACTCGGCATTGCTACCCTGCCGTGTAACATCGCCAGCGTAGTAAACCTGGTCGCCTGGCTCGAACAATGATGCGGCCTCTCCCGTTGCAACGACTTCCCCTACGGCATCCCAGCCCAGTACCTTGGTCTCACCAGGCTCCGCTGCAGCCCGTTGACGTACTTTGAAATCAACAGGATTGACGCCGATGGCCCTGACACGGACCAAGAGGTCCCTTCCCTCGGCCGCCGGCTGAGGTAGTTCCACGTCTTGAAGGGATTTAGGGTCATCAATGGGTAAAGATTCAGTGTATCCAACCGCTTTCATGTTTCTCTCCAGTGTGAGTTGGTAGTGGCTAACAGTGTGATCCCTCTTTACACTAAGAAAAACAGCCTAATCCCATAAACATAATCAAATAATTTTTGAAAATGAACTTTGACGATCTGACCGTTGTGCTTAAAGTGGCCGAGTTCCGCAACATCACCGCGGCTGCCACCAGCCTGGATATGCGCGCTGCGACGGCGAGCGCCGCCGTAAAACGTGTGGAGCATGAGTTAGGGGTAGAGCTGTTTGTACGCTCTACCCGTCAGTTGCGGCTTTCCGCCGCCGGGGAGAAATACCTGCCCCAATGCCGGCAGGCGCTGACACTGATGGATGAGGCCAGACAGAATATTCGCTTTGGCACAGAAACAGTGGCGGGAGAAATTCGGCTATCGGTGTCATCCGATCTGGGTAGAAATCGCGTCGTGCCCTGGATCGACCAATTGATGACATCTCACCCCGGGCTGAGTTTGCGGGTACAGATCACCGACAGCAATGTGGACTTTTTTCGGGATTCGGTTGATATGGCCCTACGGTATGGCTCACCCAGTGACGCCAACCTGTACGGGTTCAAAATCTGTGATGTCCCCCGACTGCTCTGCGCAACACCCGATTACCTGAACCAACAGGGTACCCCCATTCATCCACATGACCTCACGGGTCACAGCGGGCTTTTCTATCAGTTGCAGGACATTCCCTACGACTTGTGGACCTTCAAACGGGATGGTGAGGAATACCGGGTGAAAATGAGAGGCAATCGGGCGTCCAACGACGGCGATCTCGTTCGGCGCTGGTGCATCGCCGGGCAAGGTATGGCGGTTAAATCCTGCCTCGATATATCCGATGATCTGCTGTCCGGCCGGGTGATGAACGTCATGCCCGACTACACGCCACCGGTGTCAGAGCTGTGGCTGATCTGCCCGACGCGACAATCCATCACACCTGCCATGCGCCTGCTGCGGGACCACCTGAAACAGCAGTGTCAAAGCCTTATAAACGCCATGACTAAACGCGGCATACTGCCAAGCCACGATTAGACCGCCTTCAGGTGCCGGCCACAGGGCGAATTGGTCATGATGTCGTGCCAGCGAGCCTGGAGCAGTCTTTCGATATGATTCCTGATCCAGATAATCCCCGGTTCTCTATCATGGCGTGCGTGCCAGATGAGGTAGAGGCTGGTTGGGTCCACATCGAAAGGTAGCTCCCCCATCCATAACCCATCGACGAATCCGCAATCCTGGCTGATCAACTCAGGAACGGCCGCGATGAGATTGGACTCCCTTAACACTTGAGGAACGGACGCAAAATGGTTCATTGTTGCGGCGATACGCCTGCTCTGCCCTTTTTGATCAAGATAACTGTCAACAGAACCGTGTGCGTCGCCCGACATGGTAACCAACAGATGCCGGGCTTCCAGAAACTCTTCCATGGTGATTTGCCGGCCTGCCAGCGGGTGGTCTGCCCGCATTGCGAGAACAAATCCGCTATCAAGAAGCCAGGTACTCCGCAAACTGTAATCGTGCTGGTTAAGCACGCCAATCGCGAGGTCAACGTGAGCTGATCTCAGGTCGTCGTAGCTCCCTTCAGGTGTATAGGGAACGGCGTGTACGTCCACGCCCGGCGCCTCACGCTCAAGCAAGTCAATAAGCTGACGCCAGATCATCTCGACGATGACGTCGGTTACTGCAATGCGAAACGTCCGCCGGGCGGAGGCCGGGTCAAACTGCGTAGCGCTGACGGCGTTTGTCAGCGCGAACATAGGGTCACCCACCTGATCCCATAGACTGAGCGCATAGGAGGTGGGTTCGATGTTGCGGCCCTTTCGCACAAAGAGCGGATCATTCCAGATCTGGCGCATCCTGGAAATCGCATTTGATACCGCAGGCTGCGTCATGGCCAGGCGATCCGCCGCACGAGTCACTGAACGCTCCGTCATAATGGCATCGAAGATGTACAGCAACTGGAGCTCTTGAGTTTTCATAGTAAGTTCTCGGCGTAACTATAAGTGCCCTTTAACGAACGTTCTCAACTGGCTGAGGCTCCCTGCCCCGGCATGTTGGGCAATCACATCGCCATCCTGAAACAGGGCCAATGTCGGAATGCCACGGATACGCATTTTTGCAGTAATCTCCGGGCTATCATCCACGTTGACCTTGGCAACGGTCAGTTGCTCACTGAACTCATCGGCGATGTCCTCAAGCAGCGGGGCTACCGTCTTGCAAGGGCCACACCAGGGTGCCCAGAAGTCAACCAGAACTGTCCGGTCGCTCTGAACAACCGCTTCTTCAAAATTCGCATCGGTTACATGAACAATGGTCGTCATAATATCTGCTCCTGAATGGAATTGCTCACTTTCAATACTGGGTCCTTTAAGCTGATAGCACTAATTTCAGTGCCATATAGATCCCATTTCTCACAATGATGGGTTGGCATAGAGCGCCGTTAAAGGCGCTTACTGAATACCAGCCCACCCCACGCAAGCGTGCGGTTTCCGGTCCCGCTCTTAATTTCGGAGCTCTGGACCCGGAGCACGTAACTCAACTCGGTGCCAGCGACGAAACTGTGGGTATAGCCCGCCCAGATTTCCGCCAGGAGCACGTTAAGGTCGTTGGCACCCAGTTCGTGGTCGGAGTGCCTGAATTGGCCTTGAAGGAACGCATTGTAGGCCCGAGCTTTAACAGACACGCCGCCCCAGAAATAGTGCTCCCGGCCGCCAGGGGCCGCGACTCCCGGCGCTCGTTCGCCGTAGGCCATAAGCTCAGGGTTGAAACGATTGTCCGGGGAGGAAATGAGCCCATCCCGAAAAACAAGCGCGGCACCAAACTCAGTCAAATAACCCACCGACCCGAAATACGTGACTTTGAATTGCTGGTCCGGCCGGCTTTCATCCAGATACTGATGATAGGCAGCGGAGTATCGGAATGTTGGTTCCCCGCCATTGGAGACCTGATGGTCCCAGCCGTTGGCACGGTCACTTCCTACCACCTTGTGAACCGCATTCTGACCCGATTTAAAAACATCCAGGCCCAGCACTCCGACGGTCATCGAGGTGGTCCACCCGGAATCGTCACTCAGGGTCCTGTAACTATGGCTTGACGATAAATAAACGAGGCTGCTATAGGGACGATCATCCCGATCGATATCCCTCGCCTTGATTTCCTCAGGGGTGAATCCGTAGATGCCAAATTCCAGGGCTGCACTTTCGGGCTCGTTAATATCTGCGCCAATACCCGACAACACGAACCTGTCCAGGTTTTGGCTGATTCCGGAAACCGGATTTTCCAGGAAGTCCTCCGAGTTTGAGGAATAGGTTATGGCCACACCTGCGGTGTAATCCCGATCGGTTTGGGTGGGTGCAAAAAGATCATTGTCCGTAGAAAGCGCAATGACAGAATCAGAGTTCTCAGCATGAGCCATCGGAGACAAAACCAGAACAGTGAGAAAAAGTACAAGCAGACGATGAGACATGGCCAACTCCGAAAGACGATAGGTCGGAAACAAGTTGGCTGCTATTTTTCAACTGAACGCCTTGCGCGACTAATCAGGGCTCAATATTGAAAACATCATGTATTTTGATGAATAGGTGTTTGTACTGCGATGTTTACATCGTTGTCGGCGGGGCGCGTTCTATAAAACGATTTAAGTTAGTCCTTTAACATATTGTATTTAATTTATTTATATGTATTTCGATAAAATCAGTCAAGATAGGAGACATCGAAGTAATTCGCCGAAAAGCTCTATTTATCAGTTTTGGTGATGTGACTCATGCGGCCTCCTGATTATTCGTGACCTTTCTTCAAGCTCATACTCCACTCCATCTGATCTCGCGCCGATCGGCGAAACGGAGATCAGCCTTCGCTTATCAAAACTGGAGAACATGTTATGCGTACAACTGTACTGGTTGCCCTTACATCACTCTTAGCCGCTGCTGCGCTGCCTGCACACGCGACCCTGGCTGATCGGAAATCCGACGAGACTCATTTTGAAAACGCTCAACCGGCCCCGTACAGCGGCCAGCTCGTCATACGTGGTGAGATACAGGACCGTGATGCAGCAGGCCGTTCAGCAGAACCCGCCCCCTACAGCGGTCACATCGTTATCCGAGGTGAAGTGCGGCCTGAAAGCCACGGTTGAGCGAGAAGTCTTTCTTTGCGTCTTGGCACCAGGGACGGTGCGTTTTTCGTCAATCCGCTTCGGATGGCGTTACCGCCTCTCCCTCCAACCACGGTGGACGGTTACCAATCCGCTCCAACAGGAAATCAATAAAGACCCGTACCTTCGCCGTTAAAACATTAGATTTGGGATAAACCAGCCAGAGCGCCGGCTCTGCGTCCATCCGGAAGTCTCCAAGAACCTGTACCAGTGTGCCCTCCGAAAGTTCACGATGAACACTCCATAAAGCATGCATGGCAATGCCAGCGCCTGCCATGGTGGCGATCTTATAACTTAGCCCGTCATCAATGATCAGGCGGTTACCAGGCGCACGCGGGTTGAATTTACCCTGTTCACCATCTGGGCCAATCAGGTTGATGGTCGCCTGGGATTTAAACGCAATCAGTTGGTGGGAACAAAGGTCGCCTGGATGCTTCGGTGTGCCCCACTTCGCCAGGTACTCCGGGGAGGCGCACAACAATCGCCTGTCGTCTGCCAGTTTACGAGCCTTCAAATTACTGTCTGGAAGCACCGAGTCCCGCAATGCCAGGTCAAAACTTCCCTGGATAAGATCAAGCTCCATATCCGACAGTCGCAAGTCCAGATTGATGCCTGGGTAAAGCTCCAGAAACTCCGGCATCAGCGGTAACACATACTGCTGGGCAAACGTGCTGGATGCAGTCAATCTCAATGTCCCAGCCACATGTTCATTGCCGAACCCCATCGCCGCCAGGGCTGCGTTCTCCTGCGCCAGAATTTCTCTGGCGAAGGGTAGAAATTCTGCTCCCTCAGTGGAAAGCGCTACTTTCCGGGTTGAGCGCCGCAAAAGATCTGCCCCAACTGCATTCTCAAGTTTCGCGAGCCTGGCACTGGCAACTGCTGGAGGCATTCCCAATTCCCGGCCCGCAGCGCTGATGTTGAGTTTTTCCGCCGCCAGAACGAACAGTTTAATGCCTTCGGTATCCACAGTTTTATATCCATTTAACGAATACTGAAAACCATTATTGGCCATTTATTGCGATTATGCGAACCATTAATCTTGTCGATAGAGTTTTGACCAACCCAAGCAATGAATTGGAGGTACACGATGAAAGCAATGGTTCTTAATCAGTACGGTGAACAGTCGGCATTCGAATCGGCAGAGGTGGCCAAGCCTTCCGCACAACCGGGCCAGGTGATCGTGCGTGTTGCGGCAACGAGTATCAATACCGTCGATACGATGATTCGCCAGATGGGGAAGGATCTTCCGCTGTCACCCGACCTGCCTGCTGTTCTTGGCATGGACTTCGCGGGAACGATTGAAGCCGTAGGCGAAGGCGTGACCGATTTCGCTCCCGGTGATGAAGTGTATGGCTGTGCTGGCGGGCTGGCCGATCTGCAGGGCGCCCTCGCCGAGTTTATGCCTGCCGACGCACGGCTGATTGCCCATAAGCCCAAGAGCCTGTCTATGCGTGAAGCGGCGGCGTTGCCGTTGGTTGGCATCACTGCATTCGAGGGTCTTCAACGTGCGGGTGTCAAAGCCGGGCAGAACGTACTTGTGCATGGCGGTACCGGCGGCGTAGGCCATCTAGCGGTCCAACTTGCGAAGCATTTCGGCGCCAATGTTTACTCCACTGCCACGGGTGCTAAAGCATTCAGCATCATCGAAGGCTACGACGCCACGCCAATCGATTACATGACTGAATCCGTTGCCGACTATGTCGAAGCCCACACATCCGGTGCCGGGTTCGATGTGGTTTTCGATACAGTTGGTGGCGCCAATATGACCAACAGCTTTGAAGCGGCTGCCCTGAATGGCCATGTGACTACGACTGTCGCCATGGTTGAACTGGATCTGACCACCGCGCACTTCAAAGGGCTGTCGGTTCATGTCGTGTTCATGTTGATTCCCATGCTGCACAACCATCATCGGGAAGCGCACGGCAACATTCTGGAGCAGTTGGCGCAGATCGTGGATCAGGGTGCCGTTAAACCCCTCCTGGATGAGCAAGGCTTCAGTCTTTCTGAGGTCGGACAGGCCTATGATCGCCTGACCAGTGGCCAGGCGGTTGGCAAGGTCGTCGTGGAGGTTTGACAATGCCGGCACTGAACGAGAGCACAAAGACATTTGCCCCTATCAATCGTGGCTACAATCAGGTGTTTCAGCCGAATCGGTTGAGTATTGGCGTCATTGCTCCGCTGGAGAGTTATACCAGCGGGCCTGTGCCCACGATGGAACGTCACCTTGAACGTGTGCGGTTGGCCGAGAAGGCCGGTTTTTCCGCGGTATGGTTGCGCGATGTCCCCTTCAATGTGCTCTCGTTCGGTGATGCCGGCCAGGTGTTCGATCCGTTTGTTTACCTCGGTTTTCTGGCGGGGCAAACCCAGCGGATTGCCATCGGCGTAGCGAGCCTGATATTGCCGCTTCGCCACCCTGCGCACGTCGCGAAAGCCGCAGCAAGCGTGGATCAGCTGTCCGGTGGTCGGTTGATACTCGGAATCGCATCTGGCGATCGCCCCGATGAATACCCTGCTCTTAACGAGACCTATGCGAACCGGGGCGAGCGTTTTCGGGACAGTTTCGAGTACATCCGCAGGATGGCCGATAGTGCGCCGGCATTCGAAAACCGTTATGGCCAAACGAACGGTGAGATGGACCTGCTTCCCAAGCCAGCGGCAGGAAAGATTCCGATGTTGATTACCGGCGGAAGCCAACAGCAGCCGCAATGGGGGGCGCGCAACAGTGATGGCTTGATTACTTACCCGCGGAATATTGACGACCAGGCAAACGCCGTGAGGTCGTGGCGTGACGGTATTCCCGGTAAAACAGAGGCCTCAAAGCCCGTGATGCAATCCCTGTACATCGATTTGCTGGCAGATCCCGATGCACCGCCTCAGCCCATTCATCTGGGCTTCAGATCGGGCATAAAGTTTCTGAAGACTTACCTTAAATCGCTCGAAGAAATTGGTGTAAACCATGTTGCATTGAACCTGCGATTCAATCAGGCGGATACTGAACAAACGATCCTGTACCTCGCAGAAGACCTGCTCCCCGAATTCGCGGCACAAGGACACAAACCATGACCAAAAAAATTCTGATCACCGGCGCCACTGATGGAATCGGCCTGGAAACCGCAAAGCGTCTCTATTCCGAAGGCCACACGTTGCTTTTACACGGGCGCAACGCGGAAAAACTGGAGGCGACAGAAAGAAAGTTGGCAGACAGTACAGGCGCTGGACTGATCTACACCTATAAGGCGGATTTGTCGCGTTTGGCTGAAGTGGATTCTCTGGCAAAAGCCATCACCAAAGAACATGAGCAACTGGACGTCATCATCAACAACGCCGGTGTCATGCGTGTTCCTGAAACCATCACCCAGGACGGACTGGATGTCCGGTTCGCTGTGAATACGGTTGCGCCGTACCTGCTGACAAAACATTTGTTAACAATCCTGAGGCCCGGTTCACGAGTGGTAAACCTGTCGTCGGCTGCACAGGCTCCGGTGGAACTTGACGCCTTACGGGGAAAAAATCGGCTTCTGGACGACATGTCAGCCTATGCTCAAAGCAAGCTGGCGTTGACCATGTGGAACAATGCGATGGCAGCGTCGCTCGGCAGTCGGGGGCCAGTCTTTGTCGCCGTAAACCCAGGCTCACTATTGGCATCAAAGATGGTGAAAGAGGGGTTTGGCGTTGCCGGAAAAAGCCTATCGATTGGCGCCGATGTTCTCGCCAGGGCCGCGCTTTCAGACGAATTTGCCAATGCGTCAGGCCACTATTTTGACAACGACAAAGGTCAATTCGGCCCGCCCCATTCCGACGCACTGAATGAAGAGAAGTGCGCTGCGGTTTTAGCGGTTATCGAAGAGCTGGTTGGCCGCGAAAAGTCATAAAATACTCCTGGGCTAATACCTGTAGTCGAAGCCGCAGGTAGCCTAAGCGGGTCATTGCCGATGATCTCAACATGACCCACGATCACGGTAATTTCTCTACTTTACGGTGTACCGGCTGTTCGTGCGGATATAAAGGGTCGCTGCCCTATCGCTATCGTTTGCTATTCGGTGCGTGAAGCGCCCTGTCGATTCGATATAGCTTCCAGCCTCGAGGTGCTTTTCAGTATCCAGACCCTTTGCCTGGTAGGTAACCTCGCCACCGATCACAACCGCGCGAAATTCGCTGGCATTCGTACGGATTTCTCCCTCAAAGCCGGACGCAATCTTGATCATTGAGCCGCCCAGATCGGCATCACTATCCCATACGAATGTGGCTTCCACGTTGTCCGCTTCAATATTGTGTAGCTCACTGTTATTGAGCCAGACAATATTGGTTTCATGCAGGTTGAGCGGGCGTTCGCCGTTATCAAATTTCTCGTCGGAAGGCTTAACCAGATAGGGACCGGAGTCTATCTCCAGGTAAATCAGATTGGTGTCGCCATTTGCCGCGGTTGTATGATCTTCGCCGGCTGGCTGTGTCCAGAAAGACCCGGGCGGCATCCACATTTTTTGTGCATCTGGGTCGTCGTTATGCATCAGCCCTTCGATGACAACGCCGCGATACGTAATATTGTGAATATGGGGAGGAGACTCAAAACCCTGCTTGAACCGAACAAGCATTCCGGTGGCGCTGTCGGTCGTGCGATCTCCCCAAAGGTCTGCCGCACCAGGGCTCAGTACGCCGCGAAGAGGATTAAGATACCCCCACTCAACGTCATCAGCCGGCACAACTTTCACGAGAGAACCGCTGTTTTCGGTGTCGGCATTCACCACCGTCGCGGTACCGGCAACCATCAGTGCACAAAACAGCCTGCTGGAAAACATTTGATAGCTCCACTTTGAATATGATGAGAGCTACAAGCCTAGTGGCCGCGATCTCGGATAAAAACGGGCAGTTTCCGATTTTAGTTTTCGTAAAAATGAAGTAATTCCCGGGGAACTTTCGTCATTAAGGGGAGCGTAACGTCGTTACAGGCTTTTCCAGCGTGCACTGAAGAAATCCAGAAACACCTGGATGCGCGCAGACAGTGTTGTGTTCCTGTAGTACACGGCGTTGACCAACTCTCTTGGATTGGGGCGCACCAGTTGATCCCCCATCAGTTCCACCAAGTCGCCTCGTTCAAGGTCCTTGTCGATCATGAACCGTGAAAGATACGCCAGACCGTTTCCGCCGAGGCAGAGTTGGCGTACAGCTTCTCCACTGCTGGCTCGTACCGTCGGTCTGATTCGTATCCCTTCGCCAAAATGCCAGACATTCAAAGCTTCCGGTGCGGTGAAGCCGATGGTGTCGTGGCCAGCGAGTGATTCCGGCGAGTCGCAGCCACCACGCCGCTTCAGGTACTCCGGCGAAGCCACCACTGACAGCGGAGACCGACCCAATGCCTTGGCATGGAGCGTCGAATCTTCCAGGCTTCCGATTCGGATAGCCACATCGATCCGTCGTTCCAGCAGGTCGACAATCTGATCACTTGCCGTCAATTCCAGTTCAATGTGCGGATAGGCGGCTCGAAACTCCCGGACATGAGGCACGATTTGATGCAACAGAAATGGGTTTGCGGCGTCCACCCGTAGGCGGCCCGCCGGCCTTTGTTTACGTATGGCCAATTGCTCTTCGGCCTCTTCCAGCGAAGCCAGGCCATCTCTCACCCTCGCAACAAACAGCCGCCCTTCCTCGGTCAGCCCCACTTTGCGGGTGGTTCGGTTCAGCAGCGTTGTGTTCAAGCTCTGTTCGAGGCGGGAGACCGCTCGCGACACCCGGGTCACAGATACGTCAAGTTGTTCTGCCGCGCTACTGAAGCTTCCGCTGTCCACCACTGACAGCAGGAAGTGAAGGTCGTCCGATCGGCTTTTCATTTCATTTTCCGCAAAAGTATTTTTTAAAAACCACTGTTTATCGCAAAAGTATGCGGCCGCAAACTAGGCATCGTCAATTCATTCCCGCTCACTGCTAAGGAGCCGCTATGCCCATTGCACTTTTCGCACTCACTTTGAGTGCCTTTGCGATTGGGACCACCGAGTTTGTCATTGTCGGACTGGTTCCCACCATTGCCCAGGATCTGGGCGTTACCCTCCCGTCTGCTGGCCTTCTGGTCAGTTTGTACGCGCTCGGTGTTGCTATAGGTGCACCGGTGCTCACAGCCCTGACCGGCCGCTGGAATCGTAAGTTGGTGCTGCTTTCGCTGATGGGGCTGTTCATCATCGGTAACATCCTGGCCTGGATGGCGCCGAATTACAGCTCACTGATTACCGCCCGAATTCTCACCGGCCTTGCACACGGGGTGTTCTTCTCAATCGGTTCAACCATCGCGACCAGTCTGGTATCAAAAGAGAAAGAGGCCAGTGCAATCGCCATCATGTTCACCGGGCTTACTGTGGCCCTGGTAACGGGCGTTCCCCTGGGAACCTTTATCGGACAGACGTTCGGGTGGCGAGCCACCTTTCTGACCGTCGCCGTACTGGGGGCCATAGCGTTGATCGGCAGTGCTTTTTTGGTGCCCAGGAACCTGAAGCAGTCAAAGCCGGCAACCCTGCGTCAGCAGCTTGAGGTCATCACTCACCCGAGACTGCTGCTGGTGTACGCGATGACCGCCGTTGGGTATGGCGGTACGTTCACGGCCTTCACCTACCTGACCCCGATCCTCGAAGACGTCACCGGTTTTGCCTCCGGCATGGTCAGCCTTCTGCTGCTCGTCTACGGTGTGTCTGTGGCCGCTGGGAATATCTGGGGTGGAAAGCTGGCCGATCGTTTTGGGCCAACCTCAGCGCTGTACATCGTTTTTGGCGGCCTCGCGGCCATCCTGTTCGTTCTGACCTTCAGCGCTTACAACCCGGTTGCAGCCGTGATCACCCTTCTGGTTTGGGGTGCATTTGCCTTCGGCAATGTGCCAGGCTTGCAGGTGTATGTGGTCCAACTGGCTGAACGTTACACTCCGCATTCCGTGGATGTTGCTTCCGGCCTGAACATCGCGGCCTTCAACATTGGGATTGCCGTCGGCGCCTGGCTCGGAGGCCATGTGGTGGCCGACATGGGGTTGATGAACACGCCCTGGATTGGCGGCGTGATTGTTCTCAGTGCGCTGCTTCTGACCCGCATTTCCGCCACCTTGGATAACCACGAAACGGCTACCGCCTGATCTCTCAAAGGCCTCTCGAAAGGGAGGTCATTGACGTGTGTCATGACGGTTTTTAATCAGTCGTTATCCGGTAACCTGAAATCGACTTCCTCGAGTGAGTCTGCCAGGAAGTCCAAAAATGCTCTTACCGCAGGAAGCAGCCCTCGGCGCGACGGGAAAACAGCATGGAAAATTCCTCCGCGTGGTCGCCAGTCCGGTAAAATACTGACGAGATTGCCGTCAATCAGGTCCTGCCCACCGACGATGAGCGGCATTTTTACCACACCTAAACCACCCACAGCAGCTTTGAGCAACGTAAAGACATCATCGGTGACCAGGCGTGGCTGGTGATGGATTTTAACGGCCGCACCAGCGGGCCCATCCAGGCACCAGACATGCTGTCCATCCCATTGCTCAAAATCGATACTGGGAAGTTTTGATAAATCATCGGGAGTTATTGGTTTCGGATACTGCGCAACCACCTCTGGCGCGGCCATCAAGCACTGAGGGCTTTTAGACAGCACTTTCATCGTTAAGTCACTGTCTTCAAGCGGCGGGTATCTCACTCGCAAGGCAACATCGAACCCCTCCCTGACAACGTCGATCCGTCGGCTCGTAGCCTCCATTTCGATTTTTACTTTCGGGTACTGCTGCATAAACCGGATAATCAACGGGGCCACCAGAAAGTAGATGATTCCCGGCGGGCAGCTCACCCGTATCGAACCCACTGGCTCGGAGCGGGAATGATCGATGACTTCCTGTGCCGCATCGGCCTCCACCAGCATTGCCACGCAGTGGCGATAATACTCTTTCCCCAACTCCGTAACAGTGAAGACACGCGGTGAGCGATTAATCAGCCGGGTATCAAGCCGACTCTCGAGCTCTGCCACGCGCCGGCTCAACTTGGATTTGGGTAACCCAAGTGCCCTGCCCGCTGGCGCAAATCCGCCGTGATCTACCACCTTCACGAAGTAAAAAAGATCGTTCAGATCCTGCATATACGATCGTCCTATATATAGAACTCTGAGTATAAGAATTAGTGCCTACTCAGGCCACCCTGGCTGAACTATCGTTAAATTTATTCCCTTTTCCAGTGCCAAAGGAGAGGGGGCCAACGACGACGGTGCACTGCGCCGTCTAAGCCCAGAAAGGAGAACGTCATGAGCAAACCCTATGTTCGACTCGATAAAAACGATGCTGCGGTACTGATGGTAGATCATCAGACTGGCCTGCTCTCCTTGGTCCGCGATATTGACCCGGACAAGTTCAAGAACAACGTATTGGCGATGGGTGACCTGGCTCAATACTTTGGGCTTCCGACCATTCTGACAACCAGTTTTGAGACTGGCCCTAACGGCCCATTGGTTCCGGAGCTGAAAGAACAGTTTCCCTCTGCCCCTTACATCGCCCGCCCAGGGCAGATTAACGCTTGGGACAATGAGGATTTTGTTAAGGCCGTTAAGGATACGGGAAAGAAACAACTGATCATCGCCGGCGTCGTGACAGAAGTGTGTGTTGCTTTTCCGGCGCTCGCTGCGCTGGCCGAAGGCTATGACGTATTCGTGGTGACGGACGCCTCCGGCACGTTCAACGAGCTGACCCGGCATTCGGCCTGGGACCGGATGTCGCAGGCCGGTGCCCAATTGATGACCTGGTTTGGGCTGGCGTGTGAGCTGCACCGTGACTGGCGCAACGATATTGAAGGCCTGGGAGCCCTGTTCTCAAACCACATTCCTGACTACCGAAACTTGATTACCAGTTACAACACAATGCCTGAAAAGCAGTGAGGCAATGGCGGGGTATTCGTTCCATAAATAGAACATTAAGTGGAAATATCGCTATCTATTCAGGGCCCGTACGCTGTTTTATCGTCACATTGATGCAGTAAAAACGTTGGGTAGATGGACCCGTTAGGAGGTCAAAGTGAAAAAGATTCTGACAACGTACGGTCCCCCTCGCGGTCATTGGGTGGGTGATGGCTTTCCGGTTCGTTCGCTCTTCTCCTACGATCGCATGGGCGCATCGAATATCTCGCCGTTTCTGCTACTGGATTACGCCGGGCCATCGGAATTTCCTCCGGCTCAACGTCCCCGGGGGGTTGGTCAACATCCACACCGAGGCTTTGAGACCGTGACAGTGGTCTACAGCGGTGAGCTGGAACACCGGGATACCTCGGGTGCAGGTGGGCTCATTGGCGAGGGAGACGTCCAATGGATGACCGCTGGCGCGGGAATCGTGCACGAGGAGTTCCATTCACAGCAATTCACTGAACAAGGTGGTTTGCTGAACATGGTGCAGCTCTGGGTCAACTTACCTGCATCGGCAAAGGACACGCCGGCGGCTTATCAGACGTTGCTCAATAAGGATATCCCTCGTGTGTCCCTGGAAGATGATGGTGGAACGCTGCGAGTCATTGCTGGTGAGTATCTTGAGCATAAAGGACCTGCCAACACATTCACGCCAATCAATGTGTGGGATCTTAAGCTGGAGCCTGGTGCCCGTGTGAATTTGCCGGTGCCCAAAGGCCACACCACCTTGGTGGCAGTGCTGAACGGTTCAGTTCAGATCAATGACACTGATGTGTTGCGTGAGGCAGAGCTTGCGAACCTGGACAGAGAAGGTCAAGAGATTGTGCTGGAGTCCAATAATGACGCTCGGCTGCTTGTGTTGAGTGGAGAACCCATTGATGAGCCGGTCGTGGGCTATGGACCCTTTGTGATGAATACAGAGGGAGAAATTAAACAGGCCATGCTCGACTTTCAATCAGGAAAATTCGGCGCTCTCTAGCAAGGGTAAAGAGCATGAACTGCTTTTGAGGGGCTGACAGGACGTCGCCCCCAATCAATCAAAGATTGGGAAGCACGCTATGAACGAACAAGAGGCAGACGCCGCCCCAAGCATCCACTATGACTCTGGTCGATCCATCATAATCCGGCACACCGTGAAACCCGGACACCGTGACCACTATGAAACCTGGCTCAGGCAGATTATTGCCGCCGCAGCCCAGTTTTCCGGGCACCAAGGCGTTCATGTGGTACGACCGCCCGAAGGGCATGACACCTTTGAAATCGCGGTGCGCTTTTCCCATCCCGAAGAAGCCGACACTTGGCTGAACTCTGACGTTCGGCGGGAATTGGTATCCGACATCGTTCCGGCGCTGGCCTCTGAAGAACAGGTAGAGATTCAGACCGGCATCGATTACTGGTTCACCCCACCCACGTCAAAAGCCAAACAACCTACTCGCTGGAAGCAATGGCTCATTACTACAGCGGTTATTTGGCCACTCACGTTGATCGTACCAATCGTCTTTCAGCCCATATTTGATCAACTTCCAGTGCTTGCGTTATGGGGTGTGCGTCATGGCTTGGTCGCAGCCACTGTCGTCGCACTAGTGGTCTATTTGATCATGCCCCGAGTGGTTCGACTCGTTGCAAACTGGCTGTTTCGTTAGTCGACAGCGCTAGGGGCAGAGGTACAGATCGATTTTCTATGGCAGTTTTGCCGTACGACCGGCGGAAAGATATGGTAAAGACCTGCGGCCTTTCGCACTTGTTTGGACACTAGGGAACACAACACTGAGGGAAATTGCTATGACGCTGAAACTTCAAACAATCATCTGCAGCACGCGCCCTGGAAGGGTTGGCCCATCGATCGCTAAATGGTTCAACGAATTCGCCAATGCCGACGGACGATTTGAGTCGGAGCTTGTCGACTTGGCAGATTTTGAACTACCGGTCTACAACGAACCAAACCATCCGCGTTTACAGAAATACGAGCATGATCATACCAAGGCGTGGTCAAAAAGCGTCGATGCAGCTGATGCGTACGTTTACGTTATCCCCGAGTATAACTATTGCCCTCCCCCCTCCTTCACAAACGCGCTGGATTACGTGTACACCGAGTGGAACTACAAGCCGTGCGGGTTTGTGAGCTACGGTGGCGTATCCGGTGGTCTGCGCTCGGCGCAACTCGCGAAACAGCTGGTAACCACATTGAAAATGATGCCAATGATGGAGGGCGTGATGGTTCAGATGCCCTGGAACCTCCTCGATGAGAATAAGGTGTTCCAGGCGAGCGAGCATCACGAAGGTTCCGGGAAAGCGATGCTCGAGGAGTTGGAGAAATGGGCCAGTGCCTTGCAATCGATCCGTAAGGGATGAGAGCAGACGCTGAATCTGCACCTCCATGAGCCTATCACGGCATTCCGATTGCGGACGCTAATCAATAGGTGTGTGTTGGTGCTGAGGGCGGCCCAGGTTATCCAAGCGCCCGCTTAACCCAGTCCATACGGTCCTGGCCGAAGAACATTTCGTCGTTGACGAAGAAGGTGGGGGCTCCGAACACGCCCCTCTTGGCATCGGCATCCGTCGCCTCGATCAGCGCTGTTTTTATCTGCGGCTGAGCCATTGCGTCCGCTACCTGTTCCGGATCAAAACCAGCGTTGGTTAAGATCTCCCTCAATGCATCCGGGGATTGTAATTGATATTGGCGCCCGTCCCCGCAGTGAGTTCCTTCAACCGCATCCATGCGAAATAGGACGCGGGGCTTATGAAATCATAGTAAAAGTCGATATTCGTACTCATCATCATTACCTCTTGATGGGAAGGGTTTACCAGGGCTCAGAAAATGGCCGCGCATCCTGCTCGAATGTCCAGGCTGACCGAGGCTGTGTATGGAGATGCCAGTAAATGTCGGCAAGATCATCGGGCTCGATGATGCCACCCTCCCCCTTACTGGCATAAAGATCAGGCAGAAACTCAGCGGTCGCCTCGTTTCGTATCAGTCCATCAACAATAACGTGACCTACGTGGATTCCTTTTGGTCCAAGCTCCCGCGCCATGCTTTGAGCCAGGGCCCGTAACGCGTGCTTGCCGCCCGCAAAGGCAGAAAAACCGGCCCCACCTCTCAGGCTTGCCGATGCACCGGTGAACAGGATGGTTCCCTCGCTACGGGGCAGCATCTTCGCCACCACCTCCCGGCCCATCAGAAAACCCGCCAGCGCGCACATCTCCCAGACTTTCTGGTACACCCGGGTGGTTGTTTCGCAGAGATCGAATCGAACGTTTCCACCCACGTTGAAGACAACCACCTGTATTGGGCCCAGCTCTGATTCCACTCGATTTATCAGCTCCGTTACTTGCGTCTCATCACGGGCGTCGGAATGAATTGCCGTTGCCGTGGACCCTATGTCGCTGATTTCACGACTGAGCTTTTCCAGATCTCCCCGGCGACGGGTTACCACGAGATGGAATCCTTCCCTGGCAAATCGGCGTGCGATCGCCGACCCTAAATGATCACCAGCCCCAACCACCAGCGCAATGGGTTTGTCGGTCGTGCCCATGTTCCTTCCCCTTATTCCGTTGTGATGCTGGTAAAAACGTATCCCACCCAATAGGGACCTTTCGCTAACCTAGTTGTGAGCCAGGCCGCTCACAATTCGACACGCGAACGCCCTCGCCTGACACGCACCATGTCCGCAACGATGGCCAGTGCAATTTCAGAAGGGGTTTTACTGCCGAGGTTGAGTCCTATGGGCATGTGGATCCGCTCAACGTCTTCCTTTGACAGGCCACCAGTCCGACGAAGTCGTTCGGATCGGGCCTGGGAAGTACGAACAGAGCCCATCACACCAATGTAGCTTGCCGAGGTTTTGACAGCAGCCATCATGGCCAGATCATCAATGCGGGGGTCATGGGTTGCGGCGACGATCGCCGTGGAGGGCGTGCAAGCACCAGGCGAAGCGATATACAGCGACGGCAGTTGGGGCACAAACTCAACACCCGGCGGCAGGCTCATGCCATTGGTGACTTCCTCCCGTGGGTCACACAGCACCACCTCATAACCAAGGCTTAAGGCGAACTGTGCACAGGCCTCTGATACCGTTGAATAGCCGGCAAGAATCAACTTGGCGACGGGGCCAATACGAACCGTCACCGTCTCTTCGGTTTCATTTTGCAACACCCGCGGCCCCGTGGGTTCAGCGTCGGACAGCCACCACACTGCATCCGTCAATCTGATATGTCGTGCGATTTCATTTTGGCCGGACAGGGCCTGCTGAATCCGCTCAAGGTGATCCCGGGTCTTTGTGGTGGCAACCATACGTTCTACCAGGACGTCGAGAATGCCCCCGCACGGCAAGCGAATACGGGGGCTCTCCGGGCTGTTGCCCGGGTCGCCATAACGGACAATAACGGCTGGTTGCTCGTACTCTCTGGCGGCAACGCGCTCGAGGAAGTCTTCCTCGACGCAACCACCCGAGAGCGAGCCCACATGATGTCCATCCGAAGTGGCAACCATCAGTGAGCCCGGCTCCCTGGGCGATGATCCGAAGGTGGACAACACCGTGCACAACCAGATCGTCCGGCCATTACCCAGCCATTCGATCGCCTGCTCCACTACCCGAGCATCCAGACTTTGCATGGTCATGCACTCAACTGATCACCAACAGGAAGACGCCGGATGCGTTTCCCCGTGGCTGCGTAGATGGCGTTGCACAGTGCCGGCGCGACCGGCGGCAATCCCGGCTCGCCAACACCGCCCATGGCGTCATCGGGATTATCAATCAGGTGCACCCGGACCACTTTCGGCGCGTTTGGCATTCGCGGCAACAGGTATCTGTCGAAGTTACTTTGTTGAGCGACACCATCCTGGAACGTCACCTCATTTTGAAGGGCAATGCCGATTCCCATCACGCAGGAACCCTCCATCTGTGACCGGATTCGCTCCGGGTTGGCCTGCGGCCCGCAATCAAAGGCAATGTCGGCGCGGTGAATGGTCACTTGCCCGCCGTCATCCACTTCCACGTCAAAGACGACGGCGGTGTAGGAAACAAAGCTGTGGTGGAAGGCAAGCCCAAGGCCACGCCCCTTTGCTCTTTCCTTTCCCCAGCCCGCTTCTTCGGTGGCACGCTCAATAACCCGGCGCATGCGGCCCACATCAATTGGGTACATCTCAGGATCTTCACCGTAGTTCCAGCCGTCGCCCACCGTGAGATTGTGAACCTCACGCCCTGGTCCCAGCAGGTCCAGTACATAATCGCGATGGTCCTTGCCGGCGGCTACCGCCATCTCGTGGGCAAAGCTCTGGATGGCCCACGCATGCGGCAGGTTGTACACCGAGCGGAACCACCCGATGCGGACATGAGCCGGTGCCGGCGGGTTCTCCAAACGGATAGCAGGGATGCTGAATGGCATGGTGTTAAACCCCATTCCCAGCTCAAAGCCCGCCTTGTGTTTGGGATCCGGCGCGAACAGCGATGCAATGCTGGGAGACAGAGTACGGTGGCGCCAACTGGTCGCTTTGCCATTACCGTCGAGCCCCGCTTCCAGGTGATCCACAGAAACCGCATGGAAGTAGGCATGCTGAATGTCGTCCTCACGGGACCACTGCAGTTTGATGGGCTGCCCTTCAAAGGCCTTGGCCACTTGAGCGGCCTCAATCACGAAGTCTGGCTTCGATTTACGGCCAAAACCGCCACCCAGCAGGGTTTGATGAACGGTCACGTTTTCCAGGTCGATCTCCAGAAGCCCGGCGATGCCTTCTCGCGTCGCCCTGGGGTTCTGCACTGGCGCCCAGGCCTCGGCTTTGCCCCCGCTTACGCGAACCACGGCGACGGGGGGCTCCATGGGAGCCTGAGCCATATGGGGCATGTAGTAGGTGGCTGACACCCGCTTATTGGCTTCTTTCAAAGCGGCCTCAACATCACCGGACTGGCGTATAACCTTGCCCGGCGATTGCGCCGCTTTTTCCAGGGATTCACGGTAAGTATCCGATGTGTAATCGGCGTTGTTACCGGCCGGAGTATTGTCCCACTCTATCTTCAAAGCTCTGCGGCCTTCCATGGCAGCCCAGGTGTTGGTGGCTACTACCGCAACACCCCCGAGCGGATTAAATGCCGCAGGCTGGCCCGTGCCATCAATGCGTACAGTTTTCTTAACACCTCTGACCTTCAGGGCCTCACTGTCATCGACGCTCTTCACCGTCGCACCATAGACCGGTGGTCTGGCCACCACTGCATAGAGGGTGTTTTCCAGATCCACATCGGCGCCAAAAATTGCCTTGCCGGTGACAATGTCTTCACCATCGATTGCTTTGGGGTGCGTGGATTTCAGCTCGCCATTGATCAGGCCGGATTCCTTGCCAATGAAACGCAGCTCACTATCAGATTTCAGAACCAACCCCTCCCGGCCAGGAACGTCCAGCTCCCGTGCGGCTTCTGCAAGCTGGCCAAAGCCGAGTTCACGTCCAGTGGCAGGATGAACAACCTTATGAATATCCGCCCTTACTTGGTCGACCGATACACCCCATTGATTGGCCGCGGCCTGCTCAAGCATCAGCCTGGCAGCAGCGGCCGCACGGCGCATGGGGTCGTACCAGTGACGCATGCTGCGGGAACCATCGGTATTCTGGTTGCCAAACTTATCCTGATCGCCGTCTGCCTGTTCCGCGCGAACCCGGTCCCAGTCTGCGCCCAGTTCATCCGCGGCCACCATAACCAGGCTGGTGCGAATACCCTGTCCCATTTCGGCACGGTTGTTGACGATAGTGACAAGGCCGTTGGCATCGATATGGATAAACACATTCGGGTTGTCTACCCAGCCCCCCGGCATGGCCCCGGCCCCGAATTGAGCCTGTTCATTGGCCAGCCCAATATCCCATCGGGCTGCGAGCAGGAGCGCAGAGGCTCCGGCCAACCCTTTGAGAAGACCGCGGCGGCTGACATTCGCAAGCAGCAGTGTGTCGTCGGATTGGCTCATGAGCTCACCTCCTTGTCCGCAGCCCGCTCAATGGCCGCCAGAATGCGATTGTAGGTGCCACACCGGCAGAGGTTGCCCGCCATGGCATCGATGATTTCCTGGGTTTCCGGTTCCGGTGTTTTCTTCAGCAGAGCTGTGGCATTCATGATCTGGCCACCCTGGCAGTAGCCACACTGGGCCACACCCAGGTCCAGCCACGCCTGCTGGACTTTGCTGCCAACCGGGTCGTCGGCCATGGCCTCTATGGTCGTAATCTCTCCCTGAGCTGCGGAGACCGGCGTTATGCATGATCGGGTGGCGACCCCATCGAGATGAACCGTACAAGCACCGCATTGGGCGATACCGCACCCGAACTTGGTGCCTTTCATGCCGACAACGTCCCGAATGGCCCAAAGCAACGGCATATTGTCGGGGACGTCCAGCTCATGCAGCTGTCCGTTTATGGTCAGGTTAATCATTGGTCTCTCCCTTCACTGTGTTCCACGCACTGTGTTGCACGATTTACGTTGCTGGGGAAGCTTGAGCTCACTGACCGGAGAAAAACGACTCGGCATAACCGGTATATTTCTTAAACAGCTCGTCTCTGAAAGCCTGCCCCCTTGATGCAAGGACTCGATCAATGTCATCGCGCAGGCCGGCAAGTTCATTGCGATAACCGGCCACACTGACCGAAGAACCAAGCGCTGGTTCCAGAACGCGAAGCGCCAGATCGTGATCCTGGATCAGATTGGCGCTCCAGAAGTTGTCTTCTATGAATGCATCGGCCCGCCCGAATTCGAGCATGCGGAAAGGCACCATTCCCTCGCCATCAGCGGAATAGGTGATCTCGACAATATCCTGATGGGTCTCTGCCCAGCGCGTGATATTGTCCGGGTAAACATACCCGCTGATGATCAGCACGCTAAGGTCATCCAGCTTCTCAAGCGTCACCGGCCCCTCAATGGATAGGCTCTCAGGTACGATCGCAGCCAATGTCCAGTGAGCAAATATCGTTCGCGAGTGCAGAAGCTTGTCCCGCCCCTCTGTTATTGGTACGGCGATGTCTGAGGCGCCTGACTGAACCTCTGAAATACAGCGTTTAAACGGCAATTCCTCGTAGGCAGCGATCAGCCCCAGATCATTGAGCGCGGCATTCATCAATTCCACGGCAATGCCGCGCATCTCTCCCTGATGATCCTTAAAGATGTATGGGTCCCAGGGTTCATAACAGATCTTTATCTTCGAGGATGGTGCGGCTGCATGGCTGAGGGTTCCATAAAGCACCAGCAACACCGCGATAACCCCGTAATGTATGACAACTGATACTGCACGCTGCATGAGAGGCGCCCCACTGCGCATTTGGTACGGGAACGGTAGGCATTAGCCATTATGATCTGATCAGTATAGACAATTGTGACAGACACCGACCGAAAGGGGTGATCAACAGCGCGCAGGGCTTTTTCAGATCCCTCTATTCACATTCCTAACGTGGCAAACCACTAACGCTTGTCGGCTGTCTGACCAAACAGCAGACTCTTACCCTCTTCCGTCACGGCTGGCCGACTGGACCACGGGGCTCCCTTTTCATACGCTCTGACCACCGCCGGTCGCGCCTGCATGGCATTGAACCATCGCTTGAGATTCGGGAAATCATCAAGGTTCTGCTGTTGAGTTTCATGCGGCACAACCCAGGGATAGGTCGCCATGTCAGCAATGGAGTAGTCACCTGCAACCCAGTCGCGTCCTTCCAACTGTTTGTTGAGTACGCCATAAAGCCGATTGGTCTCATTCACGTAACGCTGAATGGCATAAGGAACTTCTTCCGGCGCGTATTTTACGAAGTGGTGGTTCTGTCCCGCCATTGGGCCAAGTCCACCCATCTGCCACATCAGCCACTGTATGACCGTGATACGAGCCCGGGGGTCCGCGGGCAGAAAGCGGCCTGTTTTTTCTGCCAGGTACAACAGAATGGCGCCCGACTCGAAAACGGAAAGCGGCCCCTCGCCGGATGCCGGCGAGTGATCAACGATCGCCGGCATCCGGTTATTGGGTGAAATTGCCAAAAACGATGGCTTGAATTGGTCCCCAGCACTGATATCCACCGGGTGGATATCATATTCAAGCCCCGCTTCTTCAAGAAAGATCGTGATCTTGTGACCATTGGGTGTTGGCCAGTAGTGAAGATCAATCATGTTTACGCCTGCTCTGGGTAGTTTTGCGGGAAAAGGGCTCGGCGTGCTGCATCATCCATTTCGGTTTGGAACGGAACGTCCTGGCCGACGGCCCTGGCACGCGCGACTGCCGGACGATTGTTGATGCTGTCAAACCACCGCTTCAGGTTCGGGAAGCCGGCCAGCTCAGCATCACCGAGCACAACTCCAGCTTTATCAACCCAGCCCCAGGCTGCAATATCCGCAATGCTGAATTCCTCGCCCACCAGATACGTGCGATCTGCCAGATGCGTATCCAGCACTTCATAGTGGCGCTGTGCTTCGCGCTGATAGCGATTAGCGGCATAAGGAATCTGTTCCGGCGCTGCATGCCGGAAATGCACTGACTGACCGGAGTACGGCCCCAGCCCAGACGCCACAAACATCATCCAGGACAGCAGTTCAGCCCGGTTTTCAGGCGTTCCGCCCAGCTTACCGCTCTTCTCCGACAGATAAAGCAAAATGGCATTGGAGTCGAATACCCGTATTCCATCATCGTCGATCGCAGGGGTTTTACCGTTGGGGTTAATGGCCCTGAACTCCGGCTTATGCTGCTCGCCCTTGAGGGTATCGACGGGAACCAGTTCATAAGGCGTACCTGTCTCTTCGAGATACAGGGCCACTTTCATCGGGTTGGGTCTAGGGTGGAAATAGAATCTGATCATTGAGGGCCTCCGGTGGTCTGTTTCAGGAACTTACACTCTAGGCATTCTTGAGCAATCATTCAATATTAGTTATTGGAAAATAGTTGGTATGGAGGAACGGCTAATTCCGGCGCAATCTTTTCATTTTGGGGTGATAGCGACTATGTTGATAGAGAGGATGTATTAACTCACCACACTTGCCCCACAATAATTTCAACTACTTACATGCTCCTATCGGGCAGGTTGCAAGGAGAACGACACATGTCGACAACACAAGAAGCGCCCTTATCAAATGATGTGGCCGCCGCCTGGCTTGATCCGGAAATGGACTCTGTTAAAGGTACGGAGACCCCAAAGGATCCGAACAAAGGCTATATCGCCCTGCTTGGCTGGAGCGTCAATGCCATCAAGGCCGCCCAGAAGTTCGACCGCCGCTACATCGTTGTTGCTCCGGAATGGGCTGCGGATTTTTGTACCGCTAACAAGATCCCCTTTATCCCATGGGATTTTATCCGTTTGAATGATCGGTCCCTGCAGATTGCTGAAAGGCTGAAAGAGGAAGGCGTTGATGTTGCGATACCGCTGTTCGAAGAGACCGTTGAGTGGTCTGGGGCGATCAACTCAGTGCTCCTGGACAGCCCTCGCATGTACGGGCAGTCGATTCTGTTCCGTGACAAGGCTTTGATGAAGCGCCGTGCCCAGCTTGGCGGCATTCGAGTCGGGATCTTCGAGGAGGCCCACGAGAAAGACGACATCGTCCGTTTCATGAAGCGTGTCAACCAAACCCTGTTGAAACTGGATGGCGACCCGGACGACCCCATTCACGTCAAGGCGTTTGACAAGGCTGGTTGCCTCGGCCATCGAATGATCCGTACGCTTGAGGAAATTGACAACATTCCAGCGGAAGAATATCCGTTGCTCATGGAAAGCCATCTGAGCGGCTGGGAGTTTGCCGTTGAGGCATGGATTCACGACGGCAAGATCAAGTTTCTCAATATCTCTGAGTACGTAACGCTGGGCTATTCCGTTTTCGTTCCGGCGACCGAGCAACTCGAAAGCTGGCGTAATGCCATCACCAAGCAGATCGAGTTGCTGATCAAAACGTTCGATATTAAGTTTGGCTTGATTCACCCTGAGTACTTCGTTACTGCTGATGGTGAAATGTACTTTGGTGAGGTTGCTTACCGCCCACCCGGCTTCAAGGCGTTTGAGCTGATTGAACGTGCGTATGGGTTTAACGCGTACCAGGCGTCAATGCTGGTATTTGATCCCAAGAGCACCAAAGAGGAAGTGGAAAAATTCTTCCCACGCGAAGTGGTCGATGCCAAGGGCTATGCCGGTTGCTTCGGTGTTTATCCGCGCCGCCGCGTGGTCAGCAAGCTGGAAATGCCTCCGGAATGTGTTGATCACCCCTATTTCGAGTCACATGAACTCGTTGCACCGACGGAAGAAACGGTTCCTGACCGGTCCGCCTTCGGTACTCACTGGGGCCTGGTCTTCTTCTATGGTGATGACCCCATCAAGATGCGGGACCTGTTGAAAGCCCAGGAGGACCTGGACTTTTATGTCTAGGTAGTCACCACCCATTCAGGTGCTACTCCTATGGCGTTCCATGATTCTGACCTGTAACTCCGGAATCATGGAACGCCCCTACTTCAAACTATCCCCAACTGTTTATTAACGGCATCACGGATTTCCCGATAACGATCAGGATTCGTGGCCAGGGTATCCAGATCATCTTCAGGAAAAATCTCTTTCTTCGTTTTCCTGGCTTCCTCTTTGGTAAAAATGGCCGGTAGCAGTTGTTCCAGGCACCGCAGCATTACCTCCGGCGAAACCGATGCCCCTGGCGATGCTCCCAACAAGGTTCCGTAGGTTTTGTCCTTGGACACGAGGATTTCCGTGCCCATCTGCAGATCGCCGTCCTTGATAATCTGAACCCGTTGGCCGGCGTGAACCGGTTTCCAGTCAAATTTTTTGCTCAGGCCGGGCGCAAAGCTTTCAAGCTCCTCGAACATGCTCTTCTCGCCCTTGAAGGTTTCTGAAACCAGGTATTTCACCAATGGGAAGTGCTCCAGGGTGACGTTCAGCAATCCTGGGATATCATGCAGGCGCATTGCCCGGAGGTAGTCAAAAAATCCACGTCCTTTCTCCAGAACGGGCTTGAAAGAGGCAAACGGGCCGAACAACAGGTAGTGCTGGCCATCCGCCACTCGCAAATCCAGATGCGGCACCGACATGGGGGGCGCGCCTACTTTTGCTTTGCCATAGGTTTTTGCCCGGTAATGATCGGCCTGCTCTGCGCTGATCGGGGCCTGCAGGAACCGCCCGCCGACGGGAAAGCCTGTAAACCGTTTCGCAAACGGCAGGTGGCTTTTCTTCAGGATCGGGAATGCACCCCCACCCGCACCAACAAACAGTACATCAGCCTTGTAACGAGCGTGGGCTCCGTGGCGTTCAGTTTCTATAAGCCAACTCCCCGCGGGGCTCTTGTGTACGCGTTTAACATGGGTGCCGTACTCAATCTTCACACCCAGGTCTTGAGCAGCGTGTTCAGCCATTTGTTGGGTCAGAGCACCGAAATTCACGTCCGTGCCTGTTTCTATGACGGTCGCCGCCATCTTTTCATGGCGAGGACGCCCTTCCATCAAATAGGGGATCCAGCTCTTGATTTCGTCGAAATCCTCTGAGAAGCGCATGCTCTCAAAAAAATGATGAGCAGACATTTCCTTGAACCGCAGTCGCAATTCGTCGATTGAGGATTCAGAGACGATGGTGCAGTGCTTGGTCTGATTGATGAACGTCTTGGGGTCCTTGATCGCGCCTTTTTTGATCAGGTGCGCCCAGAACTGCTTGGCCACGTTGAATTGCGCATGGATCTTCAAGGCCTTTTCGACCGAGATAACCTCTTCGTCCACCGGCGTGTAATTCAGCTCGCAGTTCGCCTCATGTCCCGTGCCGGCGTTGTTGAACACCCACGAGTTACCCTCTCCAGCGCTCTCCAATCTCTCCAGGATGGTGATATTCAACTCAGGAGCCAGCTCTTTTGCCAACGTGGCAAACGTGGTTCCCATAATCCCCGCGCCGATGATCATTACGTCCATAGAGTCTATCCACCCGCTTTAGTTTTCTGATATCCAACGATAAAGTCTGCTTGCCCGAAGGTACCACGCTTCCAGCGAACACTGAAAACCTGCCACATTCCTGTTTTTCCATCTGGGCACTTCATCTGGCGTCCAGTTTCTACGCCAAATGCCGAATGGTGCATCAGTATACTGTGCCAGCCGGTCAGTCTACACTGATGGCCGCGACGGATATGGAGCGCATTTATGACGTCTGGACAATTTGAGGGGGCTACCCCCATCCCTTCAAGGTTTTTGCGCAGGCTTGGCCCCGTTGCGACAATCGCCCTCGCCCAACTGTTCGGAACATCGCTGTGGTTCAGCGCCAATAGTGCTACGGATACCCTGATGACCAGTTGGCAAATCAGTGCTGCTGATATTGGCTGGCTGACCAACGCAGTTCAGGGCGGCTTTATCCTGGGCACAATGATCATGGCTTTGGGAGGCCTGGCAGAGCGGTATCGTGCCAGTCTTATTTTTGTGGTGAGTGCGGCTTGCGGTGCTTTGTTCAATGCCTGCTTCGCCTGGTTTTCGGAGGGTCTGGCCAGTGGCATTGTGTTCCGCTTCCTGGTTGGCCTGAGTTTGGCGGGCATCTACCCCGTGGGCATGAAGTTGATCGTCAGCTGGGCTCCCGAGCGGACCGGGCAGGCCCTCGCCCAGCTTGTCGCCATGCTGACGCTCGGCACCGCACTGCCCCATGCATTGCGAGAAGCCGGTGCGGACCTGCCATGGCAGTACGTCATCCTGGCATCATCGCTACTTGCGCTATTTGGCGCCGTTCTTATCCATCTGCTTGGAGATGGCCCTCATTTACCAGGTGCAGGCCAGAAAAAACAATCATCGGGCACCGGCTCCGAGCGACCGCTGACGGTCTTTGACGCCTTCAAGGTCAATCGATTTCGTGCTGCAGCCCTGGGCTATTTCGGGCATATGTGGGAGCTTTACGCGTTCTGGACGGTCGTACCACTGCTTGTGGCCAATACGGCACTCATCAGTGAATACTCGGCCGTCGGATTATCGGGTATGGCGTTCAGTATCATTGGCATCGGCGCTTTGGGGTGTCTTGTTGGGGGATTCCTGTCACGTCGTATTGGGAGTGCAAAAGTTGCGGTCGGTGCACTGGCCTCCTCTTGTGTTTGCGCAGTGGTGTTTGCTCTCTTCTGGCGTGACTTGCCTGCCATGTGGCTGGGAATACTCCTACTCGCCTGGGGCGCGACCGTGATTGCGGATTCTCCCCAGTTCTCCGCCCTGTCCGCGCAAGCTTGCCCAAAGGAAGTAGTTGGTGCCGCGCTGGCGATTCAAAATTCCATCGGCTTTGCGATTACCGTGGTATCGATCGCTGTAACCACCGCGCTGTTCGATCGTATCGGTCTGGACGCGGCCTGGCTGCTGGTTCCCGGCCCAATTGTCGGATTACTGGGGTTCGCCTGGGCATCCCGCCGAGCCTCGACGTTCGAAACAGACGCCTGAGCCACGGAGACCGTCCCAACTTACCCTACCGAAGTCCGGATATCAGGACAGCACTGTCCGATAAATCAGACAGCTTTATCCCCATTCTGAACATTGTGTCGCTAAAACCAGACACTCAGAGCCGATGCTACCAATCCCAACGCCTACCCATTCGCAATTTCTTCTATAAAACAATAACTTAGAAATCTGGCACGGTTCCTGTTTGGTTCAACGGAATAACGATAAAAACAAGCGCTTTCAACAAGAAAGAACGGGTGCAGACTTCACTCGGACAATAATAAGGAACACCCAATGCGTACACTCCTCCTGGCTCTTCTGCTAGTAAGCCCCCTGTGTTTCAGCAAAACTGTGGTGATTATCGAGAGCTATCATCAAGGCTATAAATGGGACGCTGATTACATCGCCGCCGTCCAATCAGTGCTGGGCGACGACCACGACATTCACGTGCTTGCCCTCGACACTAAAAGATTGCCGAAATCAGAATGGCCCCAAAAAGTAGCCAGCCTCCAGCAATCCATTACCGAGATCCAGCCTGACATTGCCATTCTGGGAGACGACAACGCATTCTCCCTCATGGCCAACCACTTGGTTGAGCGGAAGATTCCGGTTGTATTCCTGGGTGTCAACGGCGGTCCCGCGCAGCACCCTACCCTGGAACACGATTTGGTCGCCGGTTTGCTGGAACGGCCATTTTTTGAGGAGAGCATCCGTCATCTTCAGAAAGTATTGAAAGTGGATAAACACTTTCTTGTATTAATGGACGACTCACCCACCATGCGAAACGCAGTCAATGAATACTTCGGCGACAAGAGAAGTGCCGAAATATATGGCTCCAAACTGGACATCGTCCTTACCAACGACAAAGACACCTGGTTGCAGTCGGTTGTTCGGGCTCACGAACTGTACGATGCAATCATCGTTGGCACCCACCACACCATCCGGGATTCAGAGGGCACCTACATCGCACCGGACGAACTCATTACCAGAGCATTCAATCAAAGCCGGGTTCCCATCTTTTCCTTTTGGGATATCAACATTGGTAAGCAGCAAGCGATTGGCGGCTTCACCATTTCGGCTCACCAGGAGGGCATTACTGCCGCCCGCTTGGCATCCCTCATCCTTAATGGTGTCAAGCCCGCCCGCATTCCTAAAATGAACTCCCTGAGCGGGCACTACATCTATAGCCGAAGCGGCATGGCTCACTGGAACCTGGAGCTTTCCCCCATGATTGCGACCCAAGCAAACTTCGTTGAATAAATTGGTTGGGCGGCTCCAGATTATGCCGGAACAGCCGTTAACCAAGAGATCTCGCACGCATACACGCATAGAGGGGCAGACCAGTGGCTGTAGAAAAACTAGAATTCATTGAACGTCGGCTTGGTGTAAGCGGAAAACTCCTGATAGCACCTGTTTTCATTCTGCTTTTGTTCGCCCTCGTCACCTTTTACAGCATTCGGGAATTTCAGAGCCTTGATGCGCGAATGGATACGGTGGCAAGGGATCTGGCACCGGAAACCGCCGTTGCGACCGGTGTGCTTATCAACCTTTACACCATGAGACTGAGAGTCTTCGACTACTACGCCACCGGTAACGAAGACATCCTGGCCCGCTTCGAGCAGTTGGAGACAGATTTCTTCAGGGAGTTGTCGGCAGCGCAACAGACGATCAAAAGTGCCGACCGTGTGCAACTGGTTGCAGAGATCGAAGAGGCGACATTGCAGTACGCGAATGTCTTCAAAAGCGAACTGGTGCCCGCCAAGCAACAAGTAAAAAATATCATTGCCGACGAACTGGACCAATACGGCCCCACAGCATCAGAGGCACTGCGCCGGGCCATTGATGGCGTTACCAACAGAGAACCGGATAGCCGGTTGCGCGTCGTTCTGGAACAGCTGATTCACGATACCCTCATGATGCGAATGGCCTCACAGCGCTTCTTTGCCGATGGCGACGAATCCTCGGAAACTGCATTGGGTTATGCCATGGAGGATATTTCCGATGCGCTCGAGTTTCTGGACATGGATTCGGTCCCCGACTACGTCAGGCAGTATTTCGATACCGCGATAGCGGCACTCGAGAAATACCAGGCTTCGGTCAACGAGCTGCTGGTTCAGCAAAAGGCGATGATCCGAACAAAGGAAGACAGGCTTGACGTACTGGGCCCCCAAATCACTGACATGGCGAGGAATCTTGAGAAAGAGGTTTTTGCCTCCCTCGAAACCGTGGCCGACGAAGCGGAAGCAGAGACCGAGACGGCACTCAACCTGACACTCGCCGCATTCGTTGCGTCTGTCGTTCTGGGCCTGGTGGTCGCCCTGTTGATGAGCCGTATGATGGGTAACAGCGTCAAGCGTGCCCGGTCAGAAATTCTGGGTTACCTGGAAAACATTGGAAATAACGAAGGCGACGTTTCTACCCGGCTGACCAAGGGCCGCCCTGACGAGATTGGCGATTTCATCTCAGCGGTCAATGCCTTCCTGGAAACCCTGGAAGACATCATTTCCCGGATTGTCGCGTCGTCCCGGCGTCTCAGTACGGAATCCGAGTCGTTGTCTGGCATTACAAACAGCACCACAGCCAATGCCGAACAACAACGGGACCAGGTGACTCAAGTTTCGGCGGCGATGCAGGAAATGGTCTCTACCTCCGACGAAATCGCGTCCAACACCAGTGACACGGATGAATCCGCACGCCAGGCCGCCGAGCTGGCAGGAACCGGCCAGGAAACGGTGTCGACCGCGGTTAAATCCGTTTCCCGACTCGCAGAACAGGTCGAGGCAGGGTCAAAGCGCATCCAACGGCTTGAGCAGGAATCCGGTGAGATCGGTAACGTACTGGACGTTATTCAGGCTATCGCAGAACAAACCAACCTCCTCGCCCTCAATGCCGCCATCGAAGCAGCACGTGCGGGAGACGCAGGCCGTGGGTTTTCGGTGGTTGCTGATGAGGTCCGGGGGCTTGCCAAGCGGGTTCAGGATTCAACGGTCGATATCGAGCGAATCGTCTCGAATCTGCAAAGCGGTGCCGCCGGCGCGGTGGTTGATATGAGCAAGGCCAAACAGATGGCCTCTGAAGCCAGTGAAGAAGCCGGCAAGTCTGGCGCTGCTCTGTCAGAAATTATGGCGGCCGTAAACCGGATTGTGGATATGACAACGCAGGTTGCAAGTGCCACTGAGCAACAGCGGGCGACCGCTGCTGAGATGACTCAGAACGTGGAGGCCAGTAGTAGTGCCATCGACAAGCTCACCGACGATATTGCCCACGTTAACCAATCCAGCAATTCCCTGGCGGAGATGGCGGAAGACCTTAACGGCCTGGTGCGTCGCTTTAAAACGTCAAACTAGGACCCTTTTTCGCTTGTGTTAACTGCGTCATGGGCGACATGTTCAATTACTGATACTTTCAATACTCAAACAATAGCTATAAATACAGCGTATCAGGGAGAGATTCACCCATGAGCCATTCACGTTTTACCAGGATGCCCGGCTTTCTCGCGGCGCTGACGGTGTCCTTTTGTGCAGTCGCTCAGGCCGATCCTGCCGACACCATCTTTGCTGCTGAAAATGCCCTCTACGGTGCTGGCTATGATATTGGCAAGGCCGATGGGTGGATGGACGACACCCTGCGCTCGGCCATCCGGAAGTATCAATCCGGTCGAGAGGGGTTGCAGGCCACTGGCGATCTGGACCCACAAACGTTGTCTGCCCTGGGAATCGCCGTTAAGGATGGCGATGCCGTGACTGGCAACAGCGCGCGAAGCCGTGAGGGGGCAATGGCTGACGCGGGAATCAGCAAGCAGCGTTTCGGGTCACCCAGTGCAAAACAACCCATTGCGGCTGCGCCTGAACCGGAGGTTAAGCCGGAGCCAGTGCCAGTATCGACTGAAGCGCCAACCTTGGAAGAAGAATCAGCACCTGCTCCGGAGACCATCGTAGCAACAAACGATAAGCCGGTGATTCAGCCCGAAACGGAATTAGCTCAAGATTCAAAGCCTGAACCTCAAATCGCAGAGGAACCTGAAACCGAACCCGTTGCAGTTGCGGCTGTTGAAGAGCCCTCAGCCATGGAGAAGCCCCAAACCATTGACGAGCCCTCAATTGTTGAAGAGACATCAACGGTCGAAGAGCTCTCAACCGTTGATGCAGAACCTTCCGTGGCTCTCAATGTGCCTTCCGAGGCGACCGAAGAGACATCAACGGATGTTGACTACCAGTTGCCAGAAGAACCGACGGCTTCTGGCAATCCGGAGATTTCGGAGTCATCGCAGGCAACGAGTTCGACCTCAGACAACACTTCGGAATCCACCACTGTCGCGAAAAGCAGTGGCGGTTTTTTCAGCTCGTTATTCGACTTCCTCTTCGGTTGGCTGATCTGAGGACATACGCGTATTCCGAAATGCCTTGGATTAGCTCACACTGGGTGGCCTTGTTTCAAATTTACTGACTTGCAGCCAAGGCCAACCACCCCATGCCCTCTCAATTGCAGGAAGCTCCCTACTCTCCCGCCAGGATTACACTGATCATATTCTCACTCGCCATGGGCGGGTTTGGGATAGGTACGGGAGAATTTGCCATCATGGGGCTGATGCCCGGCGTTGCTGCGGATCTGGGCGTTACGGAACCACAGGTTGGCCACTTGATCAGTGCCTACGCTCTGGGCGTTGTCGTGGGAGCGCCGCTCCTGGCCATTGGCGGTGCCAGGCTTTATCGGCGGCACCTGCTGATCCTGTTGATGTCGTTCTACGCGCTGGGAAATATTGCCAGTGCCCTGGCGCCGGGGTACGGATCACTTCTGGTGTTCCGGTTCATCGCCGGCCTCCCCCATGGCGCCTATTTCGGTGTTGCCGCCCTGGTTGCCGCCTCACTCGTACCTTTTAACAAACGCGCCAAGGTCGTGAGCCTGGTCATGATGGGGCTTACCCTCGCGCTGTTGATCGGAAACCCACTGGCAACGATTCTTGGGCAACATCTGGATTGGCGGTATGCCTTTGGGTTTGTGGGTGCTATCGCAGCCCTTACCGGATTGATGATTGTTCTTTTCCTGCCTCTCAATCGACAAGAGGAACGGCAAAGCCCATTCTCGGAAATCCGGGCGTTCAATCGCCCGGAAATCTGGTATCCGCTCGCCATCGGCTCCATCGGGTTTGCCGGCATGTTTTGTGTATTCAGCTATATGGCTCCAACATTGTTGGAAGTCACCGGGGTCAATCCCTTCTGGATTCCAATCGCACTCGCGGTCTTCGGGCTCGGAGGATTCGTTGGCAACATCCTCGGAGGTTGGCTGTTTGATCGCCTCCAGTTCCGCAGCGTTGGCTGGATGTTGTTGTGGAGCATCAGCATGCTGCTTCTGTATCCCTACGCCACAGAAACCATCTGGACCATGCTGGTGATGTGCTTCCTGGTCGCCTTGATGGTTGGCCTTGGGCCCGCGCTGCAAACCCACCTGATGGACGTGGCGCACGGTGCCCAGACACTGGCCGCCGCCTCTCACCACGCAGCGTTCAACGTGGCCAATGCTCTTGGACCCTGGCTGGGCGGGATGGCTATCAGTGCCGGCCTTGGATGGCAGTCCACAGGGTATGTTGGTGCCACAACCGCCGTTGCCGGGCTCGCGATATTTCTGTTGGCATGGCGTCAGCAGTCCGGCCCAGAGCGTGTCGACGACGACGTTGCGCTTAGCCAGGATTCCTGACCGCGTTGCAGGTTTTGCGTTCACGGGTGGCGCCGTTTGCCAGTACAACACCTATCAAGAGCAGCACCACGCCACCCCACACGGCCCAACCATAAGACTCACCAAAGAAAACGATCCCGAACAATAGGCCAGCGGGTGTAATCACGAACCCCAGTTGGCTGAGAAACGTTGGCGATGTCCGCTTCTGTAAGTGAAAGAAGCCGCGATAACTGATCGCAGTCAGGACAGACTGAACGGCCACAATGGTCCAGAGATCCATCCCGCTAACAAGCAGCGAATGTGCGCCCCCAGTCACCACGACCACCAGTAAAATCAGTACGGCACCGGCGAGAAGCATTCCAGGGGCCAGCTGCTCTGGAGTAGCCCCTTTCGGCCAGTGAGACGTGCGATACACATTGCCAATAGCGAGGGACAGTGGAACCAACATACCTAACAGCAGCCATGGCAGCGAGTCCGGATTGATGCCCGCCGGATTGGGCGACAGAATCCAGACACAACCGGCAACGCCCAGACTCAGCCCAATGGACTTTTTCCTGCTCAGTGTTTCCATGCCCAGAATGACGGAGATCCCGTAGGTGGCAAGGGATGGCAGCGCATAGAGAGTCGCCGTCAGGCCGGACCCAATATTCGCAACAACAATGAAGGCCAGCGCATTGGGTACGGCAATGGCGGTCAGTCCGCTGATGCCAAAGTATTGAAACAGGGGCCTGCTGAATCGCACCGGGGAACCCCGGCGACCGCAGAGAACCAGCAGGATACCGCCACCCAAAGCCTGCCAGAAGGCGTACGCCAGTGGTGTCATGCCGATGTCCATGGCGGCCCTGGAAAGCGGCAGCATCAGGGCAATCAGTACGCCAACGCCCAATAACAGAAGCATGGATGTTACATCGGGTTGATGAGATGCGGTACTCGTATGTTGTTTCATGGTTTTTTCTCCGTTAGTTGCGAGCCCTATCATCCCGATGCGGCGACTGCGGATCACCACACGTTTCGTGAAAACTGCTTTGCCGATTTGCGCATCGATTCCCCGAAACTCATCGTTTAGTGTCAGCAGTCAACCAACCACCAAAACCGACACAGGAAGACTGTTATGGATTTTCTGGAAGCCCTGGAATGGCGTTACGCCACAAAACGCATGAATGGCAAATCTCTCCCGGAAGGCACACTGGAGAGAATACTGGAGGCCACACGATTGGCGCCGTCCTCTTATGGGTTGCAACCCTACACCATCAAAGTCATCAGCGACCGCTCGCTGCTTGAGCGCATCCATGAAGACGCTGCACCGCAACCACAGGTCAAGGAATGCTCCCACCTGTTGGTGTTTGCGACCAAGACGGATCTGGATGACTCAACGGTTGATCATTACATCGAGCTGGCGGCGACAGAGAGAGGGGTTGCGATTGCCGATCTGAACGGGTTCGCTGACGCTATCAAAGGTACCATCAATGGTCTGGAAACGGCCGCTGACAAGCAGGCCTGGGCCGCAAAACAGGCATACATTGCCCTGGGCTTTACCCTTGCCGCCGCCGCTATAGAGCGTGTCGATGCCTCGCCGATGGAAGGCTTTGATCCAGCCGCCCTCGATCGCGTCCTGCGATTGAACGAGGATAATCTGAGCAGCGTGGTCATTGCAGCATTGGGGTACCGTGATACGGCGGAGGACCGGATGGCGAACATGCCAAAGGTGCGCCGACCCCTGTCCCAACTGATTCAAAGGGTGTGATCAACAGGCCCGATAGAATTCAGCCACACACCGGCGCTTGCCTGTATAATTCCCTCATCAATCAAGATCTGATGTGGAGCGCCGGCATGGACCGCCTCAAGGGTGTGGAGTATTTCAAGCGAATTTACGAGCTGGGCTCGTTTACGGCTGCTGCCGACGAGTTCCAGTGCTCGAATGCAGTTATATCCAAGTACGTCCGGTTCCTCGAATCCTGGACGGGCTCGAAGCTGATCAACCGCAATACCCGTACGATCAGCTTTACGGACGAAGGCGAGCGATTCTACACCTATTGCCTTTCTATCATTGAGCAGACCAGCGAAATGCTCGATTCCGTTGCTGATACCGGCGATCTGTCGGGCGAGTTGGTTATTGCCAGCCCGGTTTCCTTGTCCATCAAGGTTCTCAGCCCGTTAATTCTCCAGTTCAAGAAAGAACACCCGTCGCTGTCCCTTCGGCTACAGATGAGCGACCAACTCACCGATCTGGTTGGAAGCGGCGTTGATGTGGCCATTCGGGGGATAGAAGCACCGGAAGACTCATCGCTTGTTGCAATGCGGTTGGGGTCGCTCGATCGTATTCTGGTGGCGTCACCAGGTTATCTGGCCGAGGCAGGTGTGCCCGCCACGATCGATGATCTGCCTTCCCATCAATGCCTTGTGTACAGCATGAGCTCAGATGCAAAGCGATGGGAGTTCCTGCTCTCGACTGGCTTGGGCCAGACAAAATCTGTCAGCGTCGCCGGTCCGCTGGTTGCGGACAACTCCATGATGTTAATCGAGGCGGTAAAAGAGGGGCTGGGCATCGCAATGGTGCCTCGCGGCTATGTGGCCGCGGAACTTGGAGCCGGCACGCTTCAGCATTTAAAGCTTGGCGCGGAGCCGGTACCCCGCTCGATCTACGCAATGTATTCGGATCGGCGGTACCTGCCAAGGCGTGCCAGGGAGTTCATCCAGTTTCTAAGGATGTCTCTATAGTCATCTGTTTTATAACAGATCAGAACTTCCAGAACGGTGTATCCAGACGCTGTGCAACAAGCTCAGGTGGGTAACCAACGTCCTTCAGAAGACGGGGTTCCATGGTCAGGACCAGGTGGAGGAAGTTACGCTTCATTCTCCACCCTTTGTACAGTGATGCGGCTCTTTTCATTTCAATCATCCATCTATCGATAACAACAAAGGGTTAAACCGTAATCGGTTTTAAGTAGTTACCTATTTTATGGATGATTCCTGTCCGGCCCCATACTTGGAAACCACTACGAGGCCTTGTTTTGGGGCCTTTGAGCCTAGCAACTTGTACCTATGCCGCCCCGTTCGACTTCTTTACAAGCGTCTTATACAGATCATCTTTCAGTTGCAGTCGCTGTTGTTTCATCTGGTGCAACTGATCGTCTCCGATCGGGGCATCCCTGCGTTCCAGGCCTTCGATTTCCTGATCCAGCTCTGCGTACTGCCGAAAATGGTGCTGGAACGTCGGGTCGTTCTTTCTCAGTTCGTCGATCAATTCGCCAAACTGAGGGAATTCGTTATGAAGTTCGTGGTTGGAAATGCCCATTACCTCGTCTCCTTCTTTTCGCAGAGTGGTTAGTCAGGATGCCATTCATCATCGGGAGTTGTGAACCGTTAAAACGGTATAAAGCAGCTCCCTATAAATCCGAATCAAGCCGCTCCAATCCGAGAGTAGCTTTAAACTCAAGATACTCGTCACGATAGACAATGGCACCGAGAGCCATCGCAGCCTTGGTGGCCATGCGATCAAAGCTCTCCCGGATCAGTCGTGGGATCCTGGCTTTTGGTCTCACGCTGGCCGTTTCAATCAGCACGGCGCCCATAACGAGCAGTGCATCAATTCGACGGTTATCACGGTCGCCATCCATTATGTGGCGGGCGACCGATTGCGCATCATTCAATATCACCTTCTCGTCGTCGTTCAGTGTGGCGCCGTCGAACGCCATAAAGCTTTGATAGCGACGTGCCCGCTTCAGCATGAAGGCCTCGCGCACTGCAGGGTCCGGTTTGCCGGAATCTGGTTTGGTGTTGAGAAGTCCGTGAAGACGGAAATCCACCTCCCCCGCTTCCCGTTTTTGTTCGAAGACGTGCTTGATATCTGCTCGCGCGATATCGGACGTGGTTTCCAGGGCCTCGGCGATCACGGCATCGAACGTGGTTTTCTCGACCACATCCAGGACGCGCCGAATGGTATGGATAGATTTCATAAGCTCCGGCCACAGGCGCGGGTCCGCCTGACCAGGTTCGTCCGGCATCCTGCTTTCGAGGGCCCGGGCGCAGAAAAACGCCTTTTCAACGTCACGAATCGCAATGCCCGGTTCGTTCGCAATCCATTTGACGCCATAGTCATTGAGGTCTTCAATCAGGCTTGAGGTGAGAATAAGCAGGTAATACTTCATACCGAGGGGAAGGTCTGTCATCAGCAGCACTCCTTCACAACAAGAGTTCCTGTCTACAGGTATAGCTGATTACAGGCTGAGTACCAGCTTTTCCGGGGTATCTCCCGCTCATCTTTGACAAAACGCTAATAGCTGGGGGCGATCAATAGGGTATAGGATGATTGAAAGAATCTGAGTATTGATCCGTTCACCTGAGGAAACTAGCACATGACGTACGCGCGAATTGTCGGCACGGGCTCCTATCTGCCCGAGAATGTCATGACAAACGAAGACATGGAGAAAATCGTCGACACCAGCGACCAGTGGATTCGTGAGCGTACCGGCATTGAGCAGCGACACATCGCTGTAGAAGGTGAAACCACCGTCGATCTTGCTGAAAAAGCATCCCGCAGGGCCATTGAAGCCGCCGGACTTCAGCCTGCCGACATCGACCTGATTGTGTTCGCCACATCCACCCCTGACAAGATCTTTCCCAGCTCGGCGTGCATTCTACAGGCGAGACTCGATATCCATGGCTGCCCGGCTTTCGATATCCAGGCTGTTTGCAGCGGGTTTGTCTATGCGTTATCGGTTGCTGACAAGTTCATCAAAACCGGCAGCAGCAAGAAGGTTCTGGTGGTTGGCGCAGAGCTGTTCTCCCGCATTCTGGACTGGGAAGACCGAGGCACCTGTGTGCTGTTCGGTGACGGTGCCGGCGCCGTAGTGTTGGAGGCCAGCGAGGAAACCGGCATTCTCTCGACCCACATCCATGCTGACGGCAAATACGAAGACCTGCTCCACGTACCCTTTGGTATTGGCGATGGTTTCGACCAGGTTCGGGCCGGCAAAGGCCATGTTCACATGAAGGGCAATGAAGTGTTCAAGATTGCCGTGAACACCCTGGGCAGAATTGTGGACGAAACCCTGGAAGCCAACCAGATGAAGAAATCCGATGTGGACTGGCTGGTGCCGCACCAGGCGAATTTGAGGATTATCGCGGCCACGGCTCGCAAGCTGAACATGTCCATGGACCAGGTGGTGGTGACCGTCAACAAGCACGGTAACACCTCTGCTGCGTCAATTCCGCTGGCACTGGACGTTGCGGTTCGCGATGGTCGCATCCAGAAAAATGAGGTGCTTCTGCTGGAAGCCTTTGGCGGCGGGTTTACATGGGGTTCTGCGTTAATCCGGTTCTGACCATCTACCGCAATTCGCGTCAGACGTATACTCTACCCGGTATCCGAATTCCCATAATAACGTCAAAGGGAAGATTCCGTGAACGAGAGTGTCCGCAGTACCACACCGTCTGTGATCATCATTGGCACCGGTTTTGGCGGCCTGTGCATGGCCATCCAGCTCCGGAATGCCGGAATAGAAACCTTTACCCTCCTGGAAAAGGCGTCCGGGGTTGGAGGCACCTGGCGAGATAATACCTACCCCGGTGCGGCCTGTGATGTTCAGTCTCACTTGTACTCCTTCTCCTTTGAGCCCAAACACGACTGGTCAAGAAAGTTCGGATTGCAGCCGGAAATTCTTGATTATATGCAGCACTGTGTTGAGAAATATGATTTAGCGGGGCATATTCAGTTTAATAAGGAAGTCGCCAGCGCGGTTTTCAACGAAGCCACCAACACCTGGACCGTCACCACTACCGACGGAGAGTCTCAGACAGCCGATATCATTGTCACCGCTACCGGCCAGTTGAATCAGCCAGCATGGCCAAACATTCCCGGTCTGGATACCTTTGCAGGCACGACGTTCCATTCCGCCCGTTGGGACCATAACTACGACCTGAGCGGCAAGAATGTTGGCGTGATTGGCACCGGTGCCAGCGCCATTCAATTCGTGCCGGAAATAGTGCCAAAGGTAGGAGCTCTCAGCCTTTTCCAGCGCTCCGCTGCCTGGGTGCTGCCGAAACCCGACCGACCGTTCTATAAATGGGAGCAGGCACTGTTCCGGAAGATTCCGGCCTGGGACCGCATCTACCGTTCCCTGATCTATTGGAAGAATGAAAGCCGCGCCCTGGCGTTCACCCGCTTTAACAGCTTGCTCGAGCTTTTTGCCTGGCAGGCAAAGCGCTTTGCCAAACATCAGGTGCGCGATCCCGAGAAGTTCAGGCACCTGATTCCGGACTACAAGATCGGCTGCAAGCGGATACTGATTTCCAACGACTGGTATTCAGCCGTTGATCAGTCTCACGTCGAGCTCGTCACTACTGGTATCGAGCGTGTCGTGGAGGAAGGCCTGATTACCACCGACGGCGCTCTGCACCGGTTGGACACGATAATCCTGGGGACCGGATTTGCGGCTTCGGATTTCCTGTCACCGATGGAGATCACCGGCCGCAACGGCGCGTCGCTCAACCAGGCTTGGGCCACTGGATCGGAGGCCTACAAAGGCATTACGGTGTCCGGATTCCCTAACCTTTTCATGCTCTACGGGCCCAACACAAACCTCGCCCACAACAGCATTGTGTACATGCTGGAGTCCCAGGTCCGGTATGTGCTCGGTTGCATCAATACATTGAGCGCAACACCCGGCACCGCTATGGATGTAAAGCCAGATCGGCTTCGAACGTTCTCTGAGGGCGTTCAGACAAAACTTAAAGACAGCGTTTGGGAGTCCGGTTGCCATTCCTGGTACCTGGACAGCGATGGCAAGAACACGGTGAACTGGCCCGGTTTCACCTTCACTTACCGCAAGGCCACGCGGGAGGTGAACCCGGACGACTACGAGTTCCTGCAACCTTCCGTTTAGCCTCTCTTTGCTCCCTCCAGGCTTGTCCATTTGACAGCCCGGACATATTCATAGGATGATTGGGTCATCATTTATCAGGATCTTAAACATGCAGCTCGCCAGAATCTCCAAGGGCTCTCTCGTCGAAACCGCCATAGAAAGCCTGCGCCAGGCCATTGAAAAAGGCCACTGGGCGATTGGCGAACGGCTGCCCGTTGAAGCGCAACTGTCGGAGTCCCTCGGCGTGAGCCGTAACACCGTTCGTGAAGCGGTCAGGGTCCTGGTGCATGTCGGCATGCTGGAGACACGTCAGGGGGATGGCACCTACGTTCGAGCCACAAAGGATGCGGGAGAAACCCTGCGGAGAATCAACCGGGCCCAGTTAAGAGACAAGCTCGAAGTACGGATCATGCTTGAAACCGAGGCTGCAAAGCTCGCTGCAGAGCGTCGGGACGCCAAGGACCTGGAGAAAATGACGCTCGCCCTCGATGAACGGGCGAAGGCCGGTGACGATGTTGAAAGCCGAATCCGTCACGATCATGCGTTTCATACAGCCCTGGTCGCAGCGTCACACAACCCTGCCCTGTCGGAGCTGTACGACTATTTTGCCAATTCGGTGGCACAGACCATTGAACTGACCGAGCTCGATTCAGGACTTCCTGAACCTTCCCAGGAGGATCATGAACTGCTACTCGCCGCGATCCGACGACAGGACTCCGTTAAGGCGGAAACTCTGTCGAGGGCGCTGCTCCAGCCGAGCCTTAAAGCCTTGGGGAAGAAGCATCCATGAAATTCAGGCTCGATACCTTCACGCTATTGCTGTTAGGTGCGATTGTCCTTGCCACGTTCCTGCCGGTGCGTGGTGATGCCGCCAACGCCCTGGCAACTGCAGGCACTGTGGCCGTGGCACTCCTGTTTTTCCTTCATGGCGCGGCGCTTTCACGTGAACAGATCGTAGCCGGGGCCACCCATTGGCGCCTGCACATCATCATTACCGCTTTCACCTTTGTTTTCTTTCCCCTCGTGGCATTACCCATCAATGAAATCAGTCGTTTTGCGCCTCAGTGGATGCCGCCTGATCTGGGGCTGGGATTCCTCTATCTGGGTGTGCTGCCGTCGGCCGTTTCTTCCTCGATTGCCTATACCGCCATGGCCAAGGGCAATGTGCCTGCCGCCATCTGCAGCGCTGCTGCATCCAATGTCTTTGGCATGATGCTGACACCATTTCTGCTGTTACTGTTGGTGAGCACGTCGGGCGACGGTGGCTTTTCGGTGGCGGAGGCGCTTAAAGACATTGTGCTACAACTGCTTCTTCCGTTTGCGGTTGGCCACGGCCTGCGCCCCTTGTTGGGTGGTTTCCTGGCTCGGAATGAAACGCTCACCTCCCGCTATGACCAGTGTGTGATCTGGCTGATCGTGTATTCCGCCTTTTCCCATTCGGTCGCGAGTGGCCTGTGGCAGAACCTGCCGTTGAAGGCGATTCTGCTGGCCATCGTGCTGTGCTTCGCGCTGCTGGGATTTTTTATGGTACTGGCGATGTTTGTGGTTCGCCGGCTTGGATTCAGCCTGGAGGACGAGGCCGCCGTGGTATTCTGCGGCTCAAAGAAGAGTCTGGCGTCCGGCCTGCCCATGGCCAAGGTGCTGTTCTCCGGGCACCCCGGGTTTGGCATGATCGTGCTGCCGATCATGTGCTACAACCAGATTCAGGTCATTGTGGGAGCCATGCTGGCTCAGGCGTATCGCCGCAGGATTGAGGCCGCGTCAGCCGCCGCCCCCCATACCACTGAATAAGGTAGCCAATACAGCCAGGCCGACGATCCAGCCGATGACCGCTGGCCAGAAGTTAACCATCTGGGGTGGCAGTTCTTCCTGCGGCTCTTGATCCCCCTCTGACTTTTCCGCCTCCATGTCGTCCTCGTCAGCGTCGTGGGCATGTGCATCCCGCAAGCTATACCAGTCGAACCACCCCGCCAGAAACTGCACAACCGGCGCCGGGAAGCTGCCGTTTTCCGCCATCGGCCGAACCTGAGGTTCCAGCGCGTCGGCAATTTCCTTGCGAACATGAGGCTGATCTGCAGGAGGCTCTCCAAGAATGGCTTTCCAGATCTGCGCGTCCTTGCTGCGACTTGAATCATTCAGCAAGGCTCGGACCTGGATAACCACCTCTCGTACCACCTGTCGTTCCGAGGCATCCAACTCCTGGCTCTCCTGCCTCACTACCGCAGGGGTCTCAGCAACCTGATGCTGTCTTTCATTACCGGCATCGGATGGACTGTTGTCCGTTTGCGGTTCCCCGCCCGTTGCTTCCTTGAAAGCCCGCCGCAGTCGTTCAAGCTCCTCACCGGAGGCGAACTTTTCCTGCCGCTCATAAGCCGCCCGGATACGGGCATGATCACCGGTGGGCTCGATACCCAATACTTCCCAACAATTCATAGAGTTGTAACTCATTCATCAGACTTTCATTAAATTTTAGAGAGACAAATGTAATCTGGTCACCTAGGATATGAAAAAAGCGTTCATCATAAAAAAATCCCACACTCGGCAAAGTATAAAACGACACTCATGTCCGTTACGACCTATCTCATTAAAATTCCGGGGCTTGTTCGTCCTGACACCTATCGCAATCGCCTGATGTCGGTGTTTGCGGGCACGTTCATCGCCGTTGTTCCGGTGGTAGCGGCGGTGGCGGAGGAAAGCAACGAACAAACCTTCGAGCTGGCAGCGCTTGGCGATTCACCGGAAGCCTTTGAAATGGATTCCAGAATTCCAGAGGTACTGACCACAACCCGCCTCAGGCAACCGAAGTCACGTGTGCCCGGCACGACCACCATCATCACCGGCGAAATGATCCGGGATCTCGGTATCATGAACCTGGTAGAGGTGTTTCGCCTGGTTCCTGGCATGACCGTCGCCGAAGTCGGGAGCAACAACCCGGTAACCAGTTACCACGGCACTGTACATTATGAGCAGCGTCGATTGCAGGTTCAGGTTGATGGCCGTACGTCATACCGCCCTAACCTGTCCGACATGGACTGGAATACCATGCCAGTACCGCTGGAACTGATAGAACGAATTGAGGTCAGCCGCGGCCCGAACAGCGCCGCGTATGGTATCAATGCCTTCCTCGGAACCATCAACATCATAACCCGCGCGCCTGAGGATACGGCCGGAGTTGAAGCTCGCGCTATTACTGGTTCCAGAGGCTATAAGCGGGTGTTTGGTTCTGCCGGCAACGCCTCTGGCGACTACAACTGGCGCCTGGCCTACGAGAAGCGTAAATCGGACGGCTTTGATGAGCAGGAAGACGATGACATCTACTACCCTTTTCATGATGGCTATGACATCAACACCTTTAACTACGACAGCAGTTTGTTCCTGAACAGCCAATACAGTTTGGACCTGCGCGGTGGTGTGGTGGATGGCGTTAACGAGGAGGACCAGATCAAGAACGGCAAGCTCGGCGCCGATGACCATCCTGATATCATCGTCGACGACTACTATCTGCAAACCCGCCTGAACGTGACGACCTCCGAAAACCATTTCTATCATGTACAGGCCAGCTTCCAGAACTATGATCGACGGCAGCGCTGGAGCATATGCATTCCCGGGGATACTTTTGACAATATTCTTCAGGGAAACAGCTTTGATCTCGAGTCCTGTACTGCCAACGAAGTAGACCCTTTCAGGGCAAATTTGAATGAAGACATTGAGGAATCCCGCCTGGAGTTCGAAATCCAGGATACCCTGTTGTTCAACCGGGATCTGAAGTTGGTATCGGGTCTTGGTTATCGTAAGGATACCTATCGATCAGAGACCTATTTCAATGGCCGCGGTAACAACTACCAGTCACAGGTTTTTGCGAACCTTGAGTACTCGCCTTTACGTTGGCTCACCCTGAACGCCGGCGGCAACTGGGAAAAAACCACCACCACGGACGAAGGCTACTTTTCACCCAGGGTGGCGGCCAACTTCATCCTGGCCAACAACCACACGCTCCGATTTGTCTACTCCGAGGCAGTACGCACACCGGATGCGTTCGAACAGAATCCGGACTGGTCCTATCGTCCCAGGAATGTTCAGCCACCGTACACGTTTCTTGAAGGGCAACGATTCCTGGTCGCGAATCTGGTCGACCCCGCCACGTCGACGTATGGTAAAACACTTGAAGAAGAGCACATAATCTCCCGGGAAATAAGCTATTTTGGCCAGTACTATCTGGACAGTTCCACCTTGTCACTGGAAGTTCGCTATTTCAACGACAAGCTTCGGGACATGATCAGCGGTATCATCAATGAAGAAGACTGGACCATCGACAACAATGTCGCACTCGATCAGAAAGGCTTTGAAGTAGAGGCGTCACTGGACTTTCCCGATACAAAACTGAGGATGAGCTATGCTTATCTGGATCAGGACGGCCGCTATACCGGCGCCAATGATCGTGATGCCGGTGACAAACAATATGCCATTGACCTGTTGGGGCGTTTGTCAGTCAGGCATTCAGGAAGTTTTGCGTGGATACAGGATCTGCCTTTCAACCTGACCTCATCGGCGGCATTCTATTTTGCGGATGAATTCCGGCGTTCACAGTTCGAACGTCTGGACCTGAGGCTGGCAAGGCACATTTTCAAAACCGGCTACAGCTATGAGTTTGCCGTTACCATGCAACACTATCTGGATAAGGACACGACGGATCTGAGTCCTGATAACATCATCAGGGATCATAACCAGTTCTTCGCTGAAGTCGGCGTAAGATTCTAAAGGCATCACACGGACGATACCCGACCCTGGACGGTATGAAACCAACGTACAACACCAAAATGGGGAAAGAATCAGGCGGCCATGCCAGTCGGCGCGCCCTGGGCGGTGCCGTACTGTTCCTGCTTTTCGTGTTGTCTGTGCCTTTTCAGCCTGTTTACGCGCAATCCTCGTCGGGTTCCCAGGTGTATCTGGCCGGTTCCGAGAACTCCGCTCTGAACCGCCGCATGATCACCCTTCTTAGGGAGGCGCTGGGCAGCACCGTCAACATTCGCTCCTTCAGCAGCGGCCAGACGTCTCAGGACAAAACCACGCCCGTTATTACGCTCGGGCCAGAAGCCTTTACTCGAGTTCGGCAAGAGAATCGTGATGTGCCTATCCTGGCTTTGCTTGTGGATCAATCGTTTATCAGTGGATATGCGGGACGCTCTGAAGGTTCGGTTTCAGGCATATTGTACAACCCCCCATTAATCAGGCAGGCCGTCGCTGGAAAGGAGATCCTGCCTCATGCCACCCGGGTGGCGATGCTTGCCCGTCCCGAGACCGTCGAACTCTACGAGTCCCTGGTTGATGAACTTCCAGCTTATGGGCTCCGGGCGCGAGTATTTGTCGTCAGTTCCGACAACGACCTGATACCAACACTCATTCACGCGCTGAACTACGGTGACTTTATTCTGGCCGCGCCGGACAGCGGTATATACAACCCCCGAACCATCAAGCACATCCTGTTGACGGCCTACCGTCGCAACCGGATTGTCATCGGCCCGAGTCAGGCTTATGTCAAAGCGGGATCGCTGGCATCCACCTATACACCTTTAACCGAGATCTCCAAACTCGCAGCAAAATACATAGAACAATACCGCAGTGATGGTCAGTTTCCCCCGCCCGCCTATCCCGATGTCTTCAGAATTGAGCTAAACGACCAGGTTGCGCGTTCCCTGAACATTCCGCTGCCCGACCGTCAGGAGATCATCAACTCTATTAGCGAGCGGTTGGCTGGGTCCGAGGAGGCGTCTGATGAGTAAGCGTATGGGCAGGCCAGTCCCCCTCACGCGGAAGCTGCTGCTATTGGGTGCCGCTCCAGCGATCGTCATGTTCATCGTATTGATGGTGTTCTTTACGTCTGCTCGGCTTGATGACGCCCGCAAGGACCTGGCTGACAGCAGTCAGATGCTGGCTGACAGCCTTGCGCCGGCGGTTGAATACGCCGTCGTTTCGGGGAACACGGCGTCCCTTGAACAGATACTGTCGCAATCGCTGCGGCGCAGCCGCGCCCAATGGATACGCGTCTCCAACGTGGTCGGCGACGAGGTTGGATTTGTCTCCACGGACGACCCGGGCAATATCAGTGCTGAGGAGACCTTCGACGTCTTCGAATCTGAGATACTGCAGCAACCGCTTGATCTGGGCGAAGATCGCCAGACCGAATGGTTCGAACCCAACTACGGGTTCGGGTCAGGAGCGCTTCGCGTCGGTACTGTTCAGGTGGGCGTCAACAAAGCCCAACTCGCAGCACGCCGGCAGGACATCCTCTGGACATCACTGGCGGTTGGGTTTTCGTTGCTGCTGTTTACGCTACTAATCGTCAAACACTCGCTGAACAGTATCGTCTCACCGATCCATGGCCTGTCCCGTCGGGTTGCAAAACTGATTAATCGGGAATACGAGGAAGTTGAGGTAGGCCTTGCCGGCGCTACCCGCGAAACCCGGGAGCTGGAGGAAAGCCTCAATGCTCTCTCCAGGCACCTGAGGAACCTTAAGGCATCCCGGGACGAGACCCTGGCCTCTTCTGAAAAAGCCCGGGAACGGGCGGAAATGGCGAATCGAGCCAAATCCGAGTTTCTTGCCACCATGAGCCATGAGTTACGGACACCGCTCAATGGTGTTCTGGGGATGATTGAACTCGTGACCGATGAGGCCCTGAGCGCTCGGCAAAAGGACTATCTCCAGACGGCGCGGCAGTCCACTGAGGACTTGCTGACGGTCATCAATGACATCCTGGACTATTCCCATATTGACCGGGGTACGCTGGAACTGGATAACCGCGAGTTTGACCTGAAAGAGCTCATCACCAACTGCACCGCCAGCTACCGTCATGTCGCCGAGCAGCAGGGTTTGGCGCTGTCCACCAAGTTTATCGGAGACTGGCCGGATCGTCTGCTTGTGCTGGGAGACTCCCCGCGCCTGCGCCAGATCCTGGCGGGCCTTATCGATAATGCCATCAAGTTCACGGGCGACGGCTTCATCAAAGTACAGGCCAGCTTTTTCTCTCTTGAGGATAACTGCCTGGTGCTCAACTGCACTGTCAGTGATTCCGGCTGCGGCATTCCTGTTGAACGAATTCACGATATCTTTAACTCATTTGAGCAGCTTGATACGGGTGATTCACGCAGTTATGGCGGAACCGGCATGGGGCTTTCGCTGGTCCAGAGGCTGGTTGAGCTGATGGGCGGTCACGTCAAAGTCGAGACCGACATTGGGAAAGGGTCGCAGTTCCGCTTCGAGCTGCCCTTTGAATTGGCAAACCGGGTCGATCATGTTGAGGCTGCGGAACAGGGCCCTGTCAAAACCGGCGGCGAGCAAGCCCGTGCTCTTGTGGTGGAGGACAACATGGTGAACCAGAGGGTCGCCACTGCCCTGCTCCGGCGGCTGGGCTTTGAGACAGACGCAGCGGCCAATGGTGAGGAGGCACTGGATCTGGTTCGAACCAATCACTCCGGCTACGACGTTATCCTGATGGATTGCCAGATGCCGGTGATGGACGGCTATGAAACCACCCGCTGCATCCGGGAATGGGAAAAGAGCAACGGCCAGGGCGGAACCCCGATTATCGCACTGACAGCGGACGCCCTTCCGGGAACCGAGACCAGCTGTCGAGAGTCGGGCATGAACGATTACCTCGCCAAGCCTGTGAGAAAAGAACACCTCAGAACGGTACTCAGCCGCTGGATACGGGTGTAACCAGCGACTTTTAGCAAGATTACGCGACGGGCTCGCGCATGGTGACGAACTCTTCGGCGGAGGTCGGATGAATACCAATCGTGCTGTCGAACTGCGCTTTGGTCGCGCCAGCTTTCAGGGCAACCGCTATCCCCTGGGTTATTTCTCCGGCATCGGGCCCAACCATATGAGCACCCAGCACCCGGTCAGTGTCAGCGTCCACCACCAGTTTCATCAGTGACCGCTCATCCCGCCCACTCAAGGTATGTTTCATCGGTTTGAACTCCGACCGGTAGATACGGAGCTTATGCCCTGCTTCCCTCGCCTCTGCTTCCGTCAGGCCGACCGTTCCGATATTGGGCTGGCAGAAGACCGCCGTAGGAATGCAGGTATAGTCCATCTCGCCCTGGCCGTCTCCGAACAGTCGGCGGGACAGTACCATGCCCTGGGCAAGCGCCACCGGCGTCAGTTGTGGGGTGCCGATAACATCGCCAAGAGCTGTAATCGAGGGCACGGCGGACTGAAAGTGATCGTCCACAACCACATGACCGGAGGCACTGAGCTGAACCCCAAGCGCCTCAAGTCCGAGGCCATCCACCAACGCACGGCGCCCGGTCGCCGCCATCACAAGACCGGTATTCAGCCGGGAGCCATCGGTCAGGTTGACGTTGTAGTGAGTGTCCTCGCTCTCGATGGATTCGATATTGACGCCAAAGCGCAGGTCCACGCCCTTTTTCCGCATTTCCTGAGCGGTAAACTCACGAACATCGTCATCGAAGCCCCGGAGGAACAGATCACCGCGATAGAGAAGTGTTGTCTCAACGCCAAGCCCGGCAAGAATACCGGCAAACTCCACCGCGATGTAGCCACCGCCCCAGACCACTGCCTGCCTCGGCAGTTGCGGCAGATAGAACATCTCGTTCGAGGTAAGAACACATTCCTTGCCTGGCACATCCGGGACCACGGGCCAACTGCCGGTGGCAATAGTGATATGCTTCGCGGTATAAGACCGCTCTCCCACTACCACCGTATGAGCATCGCTCAATGTCGCGGTGCCTTCGATAACCGTGACGCCGGCATTGGCCAGCATGCGCCCATAGATACCATTAAGACGTTCGATTTCGGCGTTTTTGTTGGCAACCAGCCTGGTCCAGTCAAAACTGACCTGATCCCCTGGCACGTTCCAGCCATAGCCCGCAGCGTCCTCGATGTCTTCACCCGCGTGAGAACCATAGACAAACAGTTTCTTCGGCACGCAGCCCACATTCACGCAGGTTCCACCGAGATAGCGCGATTCCACCACAGCCACACGAGCGCCCTTGGCAGCGGACATGCGTGCCAGCCTGACACCACCGGAACCGGCACCCACAATAATAAGATCAAAATCCTGTCTGTCAGACACAGCGTCTCCTGTCTTTTTCGACAATCTGTTCATTCAACCGGAGACCGCCGCCTGTTCGTCGGGGCGGACCTCACGGAATAGTATGTGATCCTCAAAGCTTCCCAGGCGAATGGTGCCAAGGCTCCGGAACCCTTCGGACTCGTAGAACGGAAGGTAGCGGCTGTTGCCTGTATCCAGGACAAGTCCGCTTCCCCGGGGATTTTCCGCACAGAGCTTCTCAACCGTGGATAACAGCAGTCGCCCATACCCCTTGTTCTGATAGTTCGGATTCACTCCCATCAATGGCAACTGGTGAGCCAGAGGCTGGGGTAGCATTTCCCGAATTTTCTCATGGTAATCCAGGTAACGACGGGTAGAGGCAAACCCGGCTGTCAGAACCATGCGAATGCGCCAGCTAAGCTGCTCCGCAAGGTTCAGCCGGAGCTCCGGCTCGCCAATGAAGGCAACGGCAACAAGTGTATCGTTCACCAGCACACCCACCGCATCCTGATTCAGACCAAAATAGAGATCAATCAGTTCCCGCACCGTGGCCCGCACGCGCTGCTGATAGCCAGGCCGACGATGATCAAACAGGTACTGGAACGTCGGTTCATCCCGGTACGCATGGACTAATATGGAAATCGCCTCATTTCGGGCACTTCCATCGAGTCGAACAATGACTGGCTCCTGGCTATTCTTGTTCTGTGTGCCGTCACTCATCACATGTTCTCCAGTGTCTGCCTCAAATCGTTAACGTCAGACGTACGGATACGATCCCTGGATCGTTCTGTCGGTCCATGGACGCTTGATCTATCTGAACACCGTGGCTAGTGTTCAGACGTTCCAACCAGTTGGCCACCTCGGTGAACGGTGCACCCTCGAGCCAGACGCGAATGGCGTTCTCACCACTGGGCTCGAAGCGCTGAAGCGAAAGGCCTGATTCGCTGGCACTGCGCGTCACCAGCGCCATAAGTGCTCTACCGTCTACCGGCGTATCAGAACCTGCGCCCCCCGAAGACGAGTTGGCACTGGACAGACGCTCCAATGACTGACGATTAGCCTCAAGCCACGCCAAAAGTTCAGTGGCACGCTCCCTAGACTCGACAGCTTCGTTGTGGAAACCCGTGGCAGGGCGCCAGACTCCGAAGTAGAGAATGCCGAGGAGAACGGCCACCGCAAGAACAGACAGAGCCTGCTGGTCCCTGCGAGGCAACTGGTCATACTGGGCGATGAGCTTTCCGACGGCTGGCTGCTCCTTGATCCTGTTTAACATGCCATTATCCTCCGGAAACCGTCAGGCGTCCGCGGGCGCCATTGGATTCATTTACCACCGAGCCGATCTTCGCTTCCAATCCGCGACTGGTCAGGCCGTTTCTTAGGGTGCTGAGCTTGTCATAGCTGTCTGCGCGCACATCGACCACAAGTTCCCCGCGATTCTGGCTGTAGTTCACCGAATTGAAGGTGACAGCGCGTGAATCGGGAATCTTCGAGTACTGTTCACCCGTGTACTTCATCAACGTGAGAAAACCGGCGTTTGGCCCTTCCGCCTGAAGTTGACGCAACTGCCCTTCAACAACCCGGCGCACGTTACCGGAATGGGTCCTGGTATCCCCCGGGAAGGCCTCACGATAAACCGCCATCGCCTGCTCCCGGATCTCGTCGGCTTGCTGCTGATAGTAGAAACCCATGCCCACTTCCACGCCAATCTGGATCACAAACCATACGCAGGCCACGGCAACCAGCGGCTTCCATGCGCCCAACGCACTCGATTTGCCAGTGCGGATGCTGTAGGTCCCCTGGCACAGGTTGATCGGCTGGCAAAGGTGATGATGGTGGGAATGTGCCAGCAGTTCCAGCGGCATCAGTTCCAGCGTTTCCTCGCGAACCACCAGGCGCCCTGACGATTTCAGCTCGCTCAGGTCCGCCTGCTGGTGTTCAAATTCCTGCTCAGTTCCATAAATCGTCACCGGCACCTCGGCAACGACTTCATCAGAAGGCGGAAGCGCCAGCGTCTGTGCAAACATCGCGAGATTTCGCGCATGAACACTGAGCCACTCCCCCTGATCACTGGAGAGCATGGCGGAATCGCCATCCAGGCACACCGACCAGCCGCCCTCAGTCAACGGTAGCAAGCTTGAATCCGGGTAGATCGCATCCAGCTTAAGGTGATTCCAACCACTGAACATCATCACCCATTCGGCCATTTGCCCGTGATCTATGGCCGCCACCCGAAAACCTTTCTCCGTGCGGTTACCCAGGGCCAGATGAACACTTTCGATGTCCTGGGCAACCTGCTCCTCAACCGCGTAAGGGAGCGCCTGATGAACAAATCGCGTCTGTTTGGCGGGAATGTCCGCTACGCAGAAAAGCGCCTCATCGCCGGGAATGAGCCCCACCAACAACACGTTATCGAGATCGTTCTGGGTCAGAGTCTGCTCGATGGTGTCTCGTGAATCCGCGGTTCCCCGGGCCTGGGCATCTCCACTGGCATCCACCAGCACCCAATTGTACAACTGGGCTTCCGGGTTGGCGTCGGGGTCCGCGAACGGTGGCCGTGGCCTGACGTAGAGGCGATATGACATTCTGAACAGTTTCCTTTTTCGAAACCCTCTGGGGGTTATCGGTTCTTTTTGTAACGGTTTTCCGGCTCCGGACTTCCCTATTCCCCGGAGATCGTGAACGGTTCCTTGGTTATACGATTCTTTTGCCCGGTGTCACGAGACACGGTTTGCATCTCGCCTTCCGGGCTTCGATAAACCGTGCTGACCAGGTTGGCAACCCGGTTATCGTAGGTAATCCGCGATACTACTTCAAAAAAACGGGTTTGCAGACCGAGGCCAGTGGGTTTCATCCCCCGCCCCGCAAATTCATCCAGTGCCAGGAAGTCCTGTACATTCTCGAAGCGCTCTTCCGTGCGTCTTTCCAGAATAGCGTCTGCCTGAGCCTGTGTCAGTTCCTCATGGAGAGACCTGAGCACTGGTGCCGTCGCGGTGTTGACGTTAATGCCCAACCCCGTCACCGGTAACGCCGTTACGTGTGGTCTCAGTGCCCGATAAGCTTCCTCGGTCATACCATCAATCAGGCGAAGCTCGGAAACATCAACAAAGGGTTGATTGCCGGCCCGGTAGGCCGGATCCGCAGAAAGGTACTGACCGTCCTCGGCCCCATACGCGCTGACGGTCTGGTCGTTCGGGTCGATCCAATCCACCAGCGCATCGACATTGACCGTGGTGATTTCGAGCACCTGGAGCAAACGGGCGATTCGATCACGAACAATGGGGTCGACCTGCCCGTTGGCGCTTACCAGGTCGTTGAGGTTGATCCTGCCACCGAGATCATCAATCTGAACCTCCGCCACGCCGTTGTCGTCCAGCGGGAGGATGGCGGCATTCTTTGCCCAGAATTCGTCCAGGCTGTCGACCATGAGGTTGTTCTCCTTGTCGTCCTCAAAGTCGCGCACCAGAATCTGGCGGGCAAAGGCTTCCGCACCCAGGGCCACGCTGTGCCCCTGCTGCTGGGCAAGGTAGTGGCTGGCTCGGAATACCCGCACGCTTTGCTGCTGGGTCATGCCTGTTGCCAGCATGACCACAAGCGCCATGGCGAGGAGCACCATGATCAGTGCAACGCCACTCTGGCGACCACCGTGCCTACCAATGAATGGATGCTTAGCCACCCGTCACTCCTGTCCCCGATGAGTCCTGGCCAGGGTTTGGATTCTGATCCTGATCCTGTTGTTGATCATCGTCCTGATCGTCTGCGGCATCGTTGACGCTATTCACCACACCCTGGGCAACGTCGTTGTCAAAATCAGGAAGCGTGAAGGTTCTTACCAGCTCTCCAAAACGTTCATGCTCAATGGTGACCTCAATACCCAGCGGTAAGGGAATATCGGGGCGCGTACCCGGTGTCATATTGGCCATACTCTCTTCATCAGGCCATTCATCCCGCCAGTTTCGCTGATCATCGAGAAAACGAACCGTGAACTCAGTGACGTTCGAGAGCAGAAGAAGGTCCTGGCTGTTGTCTTCCTGCCCCCTGTCGACGGTTACCCAGTACCGCCGGCGCAATTCATCCCCGGTGTATTCCCAGCCCACCCGCTGCAGACTGCTGCGGCGAGTGCCCAGTGGGTTGCGCCAGCCCTGGCGGGTGAGAATCAATGAAAACTCTTCCTCACGGCTGGTCAGAGCAGGACGGAAATCGCCGTAAATGTCACGGGCGGACCGGTTCACCACCTGGGTAATGTCCCGCTCCAGCAAGAGCATGGTGCGTTGAATATTATCAAACTGTTCCGCGACTTCGTTGACCCGGTCCCTCGACGAGACCACATTGCCCAGCACCTGCCATACCCCTAGGCCGATAACAGCGGTGATGGTAACCGCGATCAGCACTTCCATCAGGGTAAAGCCAGCTTGAGCGGAGGGACGCGACCTGTGTTGAGCAATGATCATGGGGGCCGACATCAGTTCTCACCAATAAACGCAGACAGCGTGTGGATCGGGGCGGGCTCAGGTCTGTTGCCGCGATACTGAGCCACGGTGACCTCAACACGGAGAATGGACGGGTCTTCGGTGGCAAGGACAGCAGTGGTTACCTGCCATTGATACGAGCCGTATTCGATGTCTTCCGAGTTCTCTGAAATAGAGGGCAGGTTTTCCTGAAGCCGGATTTCGTTGATGCGATTGTCCGCCACCCAGCCAGCCAGTGTTTTGTCCCGAATCCGCTCATAGCTGGAAATATACTGACTACCCACCTCAGCGGCTGCGGTGGCAATCAGGCCGAAAACCAGCAGAGCCACCAAGACCTCAATCAGTGTGAAACCGCGCTGGCCCTTCATTCTTCCTCGACCTCCTCGCTTCCGGGATGGCGCCATTCCAAGGGAGAAACGCCATCAGACGCAATGGTATGCATCCGGGAATCATCGCGGCCAACAAGGAACTCAATCTCAAAGGGCGTGGTTTCACCGCTGGAGAAAAACACCACATCCGGCCTCAGTTCATCTTCGTCAGACGCCAGGCGTGGGGTATCGCTTTCGATGTATTCAGTCGCCGTGATCCATTCCGGAAAACTCCGTGTCCGGAACATCCGCTCGGCTGGCTGTTTCCATTCGCCACTCAACTCTTCCCAGGCGACGAAACGATAGCTGTCTTCCTCGAGGATCAGGCCCAGTTCAGTATTGTTCAGTATCGCCTGCTCCGAGGCGGTCTGCATCAGCAGGTAGAGCTCGCGTACTTCATTTTCCATCTCGCGATCACGCGAGCTACCACCCATCGACATAACCGCAAGCGCCGCGAGCAGCCCAACCACCACCAGGACAACGAGTATTTCGATCAGTGTGAAGCCCGACTGTCGCGTCCTGGAGAGCACTATCAGTCCCTGACCTTCCATACGCTGATGTCGGCGTTATCACCGTCACCGCCCTCTCGGCCATCGGCACCGTACGAGTAGAGATCATAAGGGCCTTCCGTGCCTGGGTTTACATACTGGTATGGCGCACCCCAGGGATCTTCGGGAACGCTGTTCAGGTACCCTTCCGGATTCCAGTTCCGCGGCTCGGGGCTGCCACTGGGCTTGGACACCAGTGCCTCAAGGCCCTGCTGGGTTGACGGGTAATGGCTGTTATCAAGGCGGTAGAGGTCCAACGCGTTAGCGATGTTGCTCATCTGGGTTTCGGCGACGGTCACGCGGGCCTGGTCACTTCGCCCCATGATGTTGGGAGCCACAATGGCTACCAGCAAGCCCAGAATAACCATGACCACCATGATTTCGATCAGGGTAAAACCCCGTTGTGCCATTTGATGTTTCATTGTTTCGCTCTTCATCTGTCCCTATCTCTGGGTTTGGAAATGGGGTTGGCCTGCCGGTCCTGGCCTAACCAACCAGGTTGCTCATATTCAGGATCGGAAGCATGATTGCCAGCACGATAATCAACACAACCATGCCCATCAACAGCAGCATCATCGGCTCGAACAGGCCCACGATGGCGGCAATCTTGGATTGCAGGGTGTTCTCCTGCATCGTCGCAGTCCGCTCCAGCATGCTGTCCAGCTCGCCGCTGGCTTCACCGCTGGCGATCATGTGCAGCATCATCGGTGGAAAGTACCCCGTCTGGTCCAGCGAGCGATGAAGGGAACCGCCTTCACTCACCTTTCTTGCTGCATCCCGCAGCTCCTGACGCAGGTGGTCATTTGAGAGCACCTCACCGGCAATACGCATGGCTTCCACCAACGGTACACCGCTGGTGGTCAGAATGCTCAGTGTACTGGCATAGCGTGCGGTGTTGACACCGCGAACCATGCCTGAAAACAGCGGCATGTTCAGCAGGCTTTTATGGAAGCGGAGCCGGAACGAGGGTTTCTTCAATGACCACCGGAAAACAACCAGTGCCATAATGATCAGTATCAGCAGATAGATACCGTAGTTGCCCAGAAAATCAGAGACTGCCAGCATGGCGGCCGTCAGCGCCGGAAGCTCCTGCCCCTGCTTTACAAACACCTCGATGATGTCCGGCACAACATAGGTCAACAGGAACACCACAATGGCAATGGCCACAACGCTGAGAATGATTGGGTAAATGGCCGCCAACTGGATTTTCTGACGAGCCTCCTGCCGGGCCTCGGTATAGTCCGCCAGCCGGTTGAGCACCAAATCCAGGTGCCCGGCGTGTTCACCCGCAGCCACGGTAGAGCGATAGAGCCGTGGAAATGCCCGTGGGAATTCACCCAGGCTGTCCGCCAGGCTGTACCCCTCCATGACCTTGGCGCGTATGGCAATCAGCATGCTGCGAATACGAGGCTTGGAAGACTGCTGGGCGGCCGCCGAAAGCGCCTGTTCAATGGGGATGCCGGACTGGATAAGCGTCGCCAACTGACGGGTCACCAGAGCCAGGTCCGCCGTTGCCAGGCTGCCCCGGCTGCTCAGTGGGTTGCTCCGGGCCTGTTTCTCCGAGGCCGGCTCCACCGCCAGGGGCGTCAGGCCCCGTTCACGTAATTGCTGGCGAACCGCCCTTGGTGCATCGGCCTCGACAACGCCCTGTTTCTGTTTGCCGCGACTGTCGAGTGCCTTGTAATCGAATGCTGGCATGGAGTTACCTGCTCCGGTGGGTCACGCGAAGGACCTCTTCAACCGTGGTTACCCCATCCAGGATTTTCTGGACGCCATCGGCATGGATGCTCGGGCCATGAAGTCTGGCTTCGTGTTCGAGATCCAGCTCCCCTGCCCGCTTATGGATCAATGAGCTGATCTCCTCGTTGACCTCGACCACCTCGTAGATACCAATACGGCCCCGATACCCCAACTGGTTGCAGTGTTCGCAGCCCTTGGCGCGATGAATTGTCGGCGGATTGGCCGGGTCCTGCTGCAGAAATTCGCAATGCTCTTCGCTCGGTGTGTAGGGTTCACAACAGTCCTTGCAGAGCACGCGCACCAATCGCTGTGCCACGATGCCCACCAGACTGGAAGAAATCAGGAACGGCTCAATGCCCATGTCCATCAAGCGGGTAATCGCACCCACAGCGGTGTTGGTGTGGAGAGTCGACAACACCAGGTGCCCGGTCAAACTGGCCTGAACAGCGATTTCCGCCGTTTCCAGGTCACGGATTTCACCGATCATGACCACATCCGGGTCCTGACGCAGAATGGCCCGGAGCCCTCGGGCGAAGGTCATATCCACCTTGGTGTTGACCTGGGTCTGGCCGATACCGGGCAGGTTGTACTCGATCGGGTCCTCAACGGTCAGTATGTTCCGGCTACGATCGTTGATTTCCTGCAGCGACGCATACAATGTTGTGGATTTGCCGGAACCGGTGGGACCGGTTACCAGCAGGATGCCATAGGGCCGATAGATCAGCCGGCGCAGTATTTTAAGATCGCCTCCCGCCATACCAAGGGATTCCAGGCGAATGCTCCCGGCCTGCTTGTCCAGAAGACGCAATACCACCCGTTCACCGCTGGATGACGGCATGGTGGACACACGAATGTCGACTTCACGTCCGGCAACCCGCAGGGCGATACGACCATCCTGTGGCACCCGTTTCTCCGCGATGTCCAGCTTGGCCATAACCTTGATCCGCGACACCAGCAAGGGCGCCAGCGCTCGCTTGGGCTGTACCACTTCCCGCAGAACACCATCCACCCGGAAGCGAACCACAAGTCGTGTTTCGTAGGTTTCAATATGAACATCAGAGGCGCTGGTTTTGACCGCCTCGGTAAGAATGGCGTTGATAAGCCGAATGATCGGGGCGTCGTCTTCCTGCTCCAGCAGATCTTCGGTTTCGGGCACCGAATCCGCCAGCGACGCCAGGTCCATATCATCGCCAATACCTTCCACCATCTGCATGGCTTCGGCGGAATCATTCTGGTAGGCGGCGTTCAGCGCGGCGTCGAACCGGGCCGGATCAATGGGAGAAAACCTTGCACGCCCCCCGCTGATGCGGTTGGCTTCCGCCAGCGCTGAGTGACCCGCCCCGGGCCGTACCAGGATTACAGGGTCGCCATCGTCGTCACGTGTCAGAATCACACCGTTGCGTTTGGCGAACGTGAAAGGTAGACGGCCCAGCGGAGCATCCTGCGGCTGAAGTTCTGTGTCTGTGTCCACGGTCGTCCTCGTTTTGTTGCCGGGGCGGGAAGAAAAAAGTTCCGGAATCCCTTTCTATTCAATTAATTCAGAAAGGCTACCATAGGATATGGAACCGCTGAATAACTCTATACACTATACTGCCAATAAATCGTTGCAGTCTGATAACCTGTGAGCCTTTTGCCGGCCCACACCTGCTCTTTTCGGGACATTCAATGCTTTTTACCAGTTCAAGGTTACCACTGATACTCACCATCGTCGCAGGCATCGCCATGATCACTGTGACAGCGTGGCAGGGCGTTCGTTTCTGGCAGAATGAAACCAGTGCCGGCGACACCACTTCCACTGCTGACATGACAATGGCGGAAACCGACACCCGGAAGGTGCCAGAGGTAAACCTGGCCTCTTTTGCCTTGTTTGGAGAACCCGGTAAAGAGGCGCCCCAAACGGAACCCGATACTGAAAACCTGCCGGAAACCAATCTGCGGCTGTTTCTTCGCGGTGTGCTGGCCGCCTCGGGCGACTTTCCTGGTAGCGCGTTGATTGAAGACGACAAGCGAAACACCGAAGCCTATCTGGTGGGTGATGAGTTGCCTGGCAATGCGACCCTTCGTTCTGTTCGCCCCAATCGCATCATCATTGAACGCAGCGGCAAACTCGAGAACCTCTATTTTCCCGAAGATGAAGACAGAACGGGGCTCTCCATGGCTTCCACGCAAACCTCCAATGAGCAGGAGGAACCCAGTGGCACTCAAATTCGTCCAACTGGTGTGGACAGACGATCTACCTCCACCAACACAGACACCAGCGACCAACGCCGCGAGGAAATCCGGCAGCGCCTGGAACAACTTCGCGAACGCCTGAGAACCAACAACTGAGGACAGCCATGGAGACGGCCGCATCGAATCCTCGCCGCAGCGGCTCCCTGCTTTCCATGCTACTCATGGTCATCACGTTAACGGTGGCCGCCTTCGAACTCAGCGAACGGCTCATGACCTACGTGCGTTCGGAATTCGGCCAGGAGGCCCAGGACCGGCTGGAAACCTGGCAAAACCTTCACGATATGGCTTCCCGGGCAGCGGTCGACCGCCAGCTCCGGCTCGTGAATTCCTTCTTTAACCGGGTCCGGTTTGTCAGCGACATTGCCCACTGGGGCGAGGAAGACTACTGGGCGACGCCTGTTGAACTGCTGACCACCAATGGCGGCGATTGCGAGGACTTCTCCATCGCAAAATACCTCACCCTTAAATCCATGGGCGTTCCCGACGAGCAACTCCGCATCGTTTATGTCAAAGCTCTCAAGCTGAACCAGGCGCATATGGTACTGGCGTGGTATCCCGAGCCCGACGCTGATCCACTGATCCTCGACAACCTTATCAACGAGATCAAACCCGCGTCCCAGAGGCAGGACCTGGAACCGGTCTACAGTTTTAACGGTGACGGTCTGTGGCTGAACCGTTCCAGTGGTGACTCCGAACGAATCGGAGAAGCGAGAAAACTGGAGCAATGGCAGAGCCTCAATGATCGCATGGTGGACAGCCTTCGCTAGACTCACCGCTGTCGGCATAAGACACAAGACTTGTCGCCAGGCGACACTGCGTTAACAGTACCCGGCGGTACAATCTGCCCCACGAGTAATCAGACGTACACACATTTACCAACGAGGAACGGCCAACATGCGACGCTGGAACGGCTGGGGAGATGACCAGTTCAATCTTGAATTACCCAAAGAGGGGCAGCGGTTTCTTGACGAGCGCGTAGGGAGTGCCGTTCCACTGGCGGATGTATCTCTGGAACAGGTTTGTGCCCAGGTGCCAGACAGTAGGCTGCCGCCAAATCCGGCCTGTATCGGCGCGGCCGAAGACCGGGTGCGTCACGCCCGCGGGCAAAGCCTCGCCGACTGGCTAGCCATGCGCAGCGGCGACTTTGGCGTATTTCCCGATGGTGTTGCCTATCCGGAGTCGTCCCTGGATGTCCAGGCCCTGCTTCAGTATGCCGAAGAGAACGATGTTGCCCTCATCCCCTATGGCGGCGGCACCAGCGTGGCAGGCCACATCAACCCCGTGGACGGTGACCAGCCAGTGCTGACCGTTGATATGGGGCGGATGAATCGCCTGATAGACCTGGACAGGGAAAGCCAGATCGCCACCTTTGGGGCTGGCACCCCGGGCCCCTTGGTAGAGTCACAGTTACGGGCGCTGGGTTATACCCTGGGGCACTTTCCGCAGTCTTTCGAACTGTCCACCATTGGCGGCTGGGTCGCCAGCCGATCCAGTGGTCAGCAATCACTCCGTTACGGTCGTATCGAGCAGTTGTTTGCCGGGGGCCGCATCGAAACCCTGAAAGGTACGCTGGACATCCCCACGATTCCCGCCTCCAGTGCCGGCCCGGACATCCGCGAGATGATCCTGGGCTCCGAGGGTAGGATCGGCCTTATCACCGAAGTGAAAGTGCGCGTCACGCCACTGCCTGCCCATGAAAGCTTCCATGTCATGTTCTTCCCGTCGTGGGACAAGGCTCGAACAGCGTGTCGCAAGCTAGTGCAGAACCGCACCCAGCTCTCGATGCTGCGCCTGAGCAACGCCACCGAAACTGAAACCCAGCTCGCCCTGGCGGGTCACCCCGGGATGATTGGCCTGCTGGAGTCCTATCTGGGCCTGCGGGGCGCCAAAGACGGCAAATGCATGATGACGTTTGGCGTCACAGGCAGCAAACGCCAATGCCGGAACGCCCTCACGGAAACCCGGGAACTCTGCCGCGAGTTTGGTGGGATCTACACCGGTAAAAAACTGGGCGAGAAATGGGCCGCCAAACGCTTCACCATGCCCTACCTGCGAGAAGCCCTCTGGAAACTCGGGTATGCCGTCGACACCCTGGAAACCGCCACCGACTGGGACAACGTCGACAAACTCTTAAACCAGATTGAAGAAAACCTCCGTAACCAGCTGAATGAAAAGAAGGAGCTGGTTCACGTTTTCACCCATCTTTCGCATTTCTATACCCAGGGCTGCAGCCTCTACACCACCTATGTGTTCCGGGTGGCCGACAGTTACGAGGAAACCCTGGCCCGCTGGCAAACGCTGAAAACCAGCACGTCGGGCATTATCGTTAACAACCGGGGCACCATTAGCCATCAGCATGGCGTTGGCAAGGATCACGCGCCCTTCCTGCCGGTCGAAAAAGGCGAGTTGGGCATGCTGGCCATCGGATCTCTTTGCCAGACATTCGATCCCGCCGGCTTGATGAATCCACAAACACTGGTTCAGAAGTAATGCCTCTAACGCGCGAACAAAAGCTTGACCAGCTGGCCCGTGGCGACGCCGCCTTCGATGTGGTTGTGGTCGGCGGGGGCATCACCGGAGCGGGCATCGCTCGCGAAGCCGCCGGCAGCGGCTTGAGCACCTTACTGGTGGAGCAACGGGACTTCTCCTGGGGGACCTCCAGCCGTTCTTCGAAAATGATCCACGGTGGTCTGCGCTACCTCGGCAGCGGGCACTTTCGCCTGACACGGGACGCGGTGCGGGAACGGGAGCGCCTGCTGGCAGAGGCGCCGGGGCTAATCGACCCCCTGCGCTTCATAATGCCTCACTACCAGAAACAGTTCCCCGGCCCTAAGCTGTTCCAGCTGCTGCTGCGTCTGTACGACCGACTTGCGGGCAAGCCGTCCAGGCAGCGACTCAGCCCGGCAGACACATTGCAGTGGGTGCCGGGCCTCTCCACCAGCCATCTGACCGGTGCCAGCGGCTTCACCGATGCCGTTACCGACGATGCGCGTCTGGTGCAACGTGTACTCGAAGAAGCCGAGGCCGATGGTGCGATCTGCCTGAACTATATGCAGGCGCAGGCAGTTCTCCGCAACAGTGAGACCAACGCCGTCACAGGCGTTCACCTTCTGGACACCAGCACGGATTCCCAAACGCTGGAAATGACCGTCAACACCCCACTGGTTATTAACGCCACGGGTGCCTGGGCGGACCAGCTGAAGCAGACCGACAGTACTGACACCCGAATACGTCCCCTGAGGGGAAGCCACTTGGTTGTTCCCTATTCGCGGCTTCCGGTGTCCTGTTCGGTGTCGCTGTTTCATCCGGAGGACCGTCGGCCGGTATTCGCCTTCCCATGGCAAGGCACGACGGTGCTGGGGACCACGGACCTCGACCACACAGAGTCGCTGTCCCGTGAGCCGGCCATCAATCGGGAGGAGCTCGACTACCTGCTGCAGATCTCCTCAAAGCTGTTTCCCGCCAGTGCCATCACCGAGCGTGACGTGATCGCAACCTGGGCGGGAGTGCGCCCCGTCGTCACCCAATCACCCGTGGTCACTCAAAATAAGGGAACGCGAAAACCCTCAAAGGAAAATCGGGAACATGTAATCTGGTCCGACAATGGTCTGGTCAGTGTCGCCGGTGGCAAGTTAACCACCTTCCGGTTGATTGCCCGGGAAGTACTCGAACGGGGGCAAATGCCGGGTTTTCATCTCAGAAACGATGCGCTGCCGGTATTTGCTTCGCCCCCCGACCTCGAACGTCCTGACGCCATCAGCCATCAGAACTGGCATCGTTTGCGGGGCTTCTACGGCCCTGCTCTGGCAGAGGTCCTGCGCGCCGGCGCTCATGAAACCGTTGCCGGCACCGACACCCTGTGGGCGGAGTTGGCCTGGGCGGCCGCCAATACCGGCGTGATCCACCTGGATGACCTGATGTTGCGCCGTACCCGGCTCGGTCTGGTGCTTCCAAAAGGCGGTGAAGACCTGCTTCCGGACATACATTGCCTGTGCAAACCCATCCTGGCCTGGGACGACACCACCTGGGAACGGGAAGAGGCACGTTATCTGGAGCTCTGGCGATCTTGCTACTCGCTTCCGGCCATATTTCCGGCCAAACCGGAGGCCACTGGATGAACACGACCAAACCGCTCATCCTGGCCATCGACAACGGCACCCAGAGCGTGCGGGCCCTGCTGTTCGACACTCAGGGCAACCTCGTCGGCAAGGGCAAACAGGAGATTGAACCCTACTTCTCCGAGCAGCCGGGCTGGGCGGAACAACATCCGGAGTACTTTTGGGAAAACCTCGGTAAAGCGTGCCAACTGCTCTGGAAAAACACCGATGCATTGCCGACTCAAGTGGCCGGGGTAACGCTGACCACCCAGCGTGGCACCGTTGTAAATCTGGACGAACATGGCAAGCCACTCCGGCCAGCCATCATCTGGCTCGACCAACGTCACGCCCGGGTTGAAGGGCCTGTGCCCGGTTTATGGGGCTGGTTGTTCAAGCTGCTTCGTCTGGAACCCACCGTTGATCGCTTCCGAGAGAAAACCCAGGCCAACTGGATTGCCCAGAACCAACCCGGGATATGGGCGGCCACCCGGCATTACCTGCTGCTGTCGGGCTACCTGAACTACCGTCTGACAGGCCAGTTCAGAGACTCTGTGGGCAGCCAGGTGGGGTATATCCCGTTCGACTACAAACGCCACCAGTGGGCCGGCCAACGTGATTTCAAGTGGCTCACCATGCCCGTTCGCCGTGAGATGTTGCCGGAGCTGGTTAAGCCCGGCGATAAGATCGGCAACCTCACCGAAGACGCGGCCAGGCACCTTGGCCTGCCGGCGCCACTGCCAGTGATTGCTGCGGCATCGGACAAGGCCTGCGAAATACTCGGCTCCGGTGGCCTGACACCAGATGTCGGCTGCATGAGCTACGGCACTACCGCTACCATCAACACCACCAGCAAGCGTTACCTGGAACCGGTTCGCATGATGCCGCCCTATCCCTCCGCCCTGCCCGGTCACTATTCCACCGAGGTGATGATCTACCGGGGCTTCTGGATGGTGAGCTGGTTCAAGCGCGAATTCGGTCTGCGGGAACAGAAACTGGCGGAGCAGAAAGGCGTGGAGCCGGAAGTCCTGTTCGATGAACTGGTTCGGGCCGTTCCGGCCGGTTCGATGGGGTTGATGCTGCAACCCTACTGGTCACCCGGGGTTCGCCAGCCGGGGCCGGAAGCCAAGGGGTCCATCATCGGGTTTGGCGACGTCCACACCCGCTCCCACATCTACCGAGCCATACTGGAAGGTTTGGCCTACGCCCTGCGCGAAGGCAAGGAACGGATCGAGAAACGCAGCGGCGTCCCCATCCGCAGGCTGAGAGTCGCCGGGGGCGGTTCCCAGAGCGATGCTGCCATGCAACTGACCGCCGATGTCTTCGGCCTGCCCGCAGAACGGCCTCATACCTACGAAACCTCCGGCCTTGGTGCCGCCATCGACGCCGCCGTTGGCCTGGGGCTTCATCCGGATTTTGAAACGGCGGTGAACGCAATGACCCGAGTGGGTGATGTCTTCCATCCGCAGGCCGACACCCAGAAACTCTACGAGCGCCTGTATCGTGAGGTGTACCTGAAGATGTATCCCCAGCTTCAGCCGCTGTACCGTAAAATTCGGGATATTACGGGGTACCCCGATTAACACAGCAAACCCAACAATCTCTTGAATTTAGCCGTCACTCCGGTAAAACTCTGGATCAGTCACAACAACAATCACCCGGTTCCACCCCCAGAGCACAAAGGCAAGCCCGATGTCGGCCTTAGACTACCTCGTACCCTATGACTTCTCGCCGCTCACCATATTGAGTTTCGTGCTCGTTCTGGCGTTCTACGGGTACGGCCTGGTCAGGATGCCTGCTGATGACCGACCCGGAAGCGGCCGGATACTGGTGTTTGTGGTGGGCGTTATGCTTTGCTACGGCGTGATGCAAACCCGTTTCGATTACTACTCCCAGTACATGTTCTTCGTTCACCGGGGCCAGCATCTGATACTGCACCACCTGGGGCCGATCCTGATTGCCCTGTCCAACCCCCTTCCGGTGATGCGTTTCCTCTACAGCCTGATCAATCCCGGCGTACGGCGAGCGCTAATACCGCTGGGGTGGATTTACCGTTTTCTCCAGCACCCGGCGATTGCCTCATTCCTGTTTGTGGGGCTGATCTACTTCTGGCTGTGGCCGCCAATCCACTTCGACGCCATGCTCAGCCGTGATCTGTACTGGATCATGAACTGGAGCATGCTGGTGGACGGCATGCTGTTCTGGTGGTTGATCTTTGATCCACGTTCACCCGTCATCAGCGATGCGCTGGGCTACGGCAAACGCATCCTTCTTCTGGCCCTGGTTGCCATCCCCCAGATGATTCTGGGCGCCACCATCGTGTTCTCAAGGGGCATGGTGTACGACGTGTACGAAGTCTGCGGTCGAGCCTGGCCAATGCCGCCAGAAACGGACCAGTTGCTGGGCGGATTGCTGACCTGGATTCCTCCGGCCATGATGAGCATCCTCGGCATTCTGATTATCCTTCGACGTGCCATGCGTGAAGATGGCAAGGTGTCGCCCTATAACGAAAAGCTGAAGGCCAGCCATTCATGAAAAACCGGTTCCTACCCTGCAGTCGTAAAGCGATCTCTGCCATGGCACTTTTGGCGTCCCTGGTGATGCTCGGTGGGTGCTTTGGCGACGATGAAAACTGGAATGGCAAAGACATCAGCGGGCTGATGCCGGAATTGGCCTTCGAGCTGACAGGAACCTCTGGCGACACCATCACCGCAGAACAAACCGATGGTCAGATCCGCCTTCTGTTCTTCGGCTTCACCTCCTGCCCCGATATCTGCCCCGCCACACTCCAGAAGCTGTCCAGAGCGGTAAAGGATTTGCCCACTGAGTTACGGGAGGACACGCAGATTGTCTTTGTCAGCGTGGACCCACAGCGGGACACCCCCGAACGCATCGACAGCTACGTAAGTTTTTTCAGCGACCGGGCCATCGGCCTGACCGGCGGTGAACCGGCGCTCAGGGAACTCAGTAAGCGTTACCGTACGACCTTTGGTTACGACGAACCGGATGCGGAAGGTAACTACAACGTCTCACACAGCGGCGCCGTGTACGTGTTCGACCGCGAAGGAAAGGCCCGCCTGCTGATCCGTCCAGAGCTGAGCGTGGAGGATATCCGTACGGATCTGGTGGCGTTGGCTGAGGAAAGCTAACGCAACACCAGATCACGAGACTATGCCGCGCTCCCTTAGGCTCTCTATTTCGCCAGAAGAGAGGCCAACAATAGTCTCAAGGACTTGTTTTGACTGTTCCCCCAACAGCGGAGGCGCCGTCCTGTAACTTACCGGTGTCAGCTTCAGCCTGATCGGATTGCCAACCGTCGGGACATCGCCCAGCGATGGATGCTGAACAGACTGTTTCATTCCCCGCGCAAGAACCTGTGGGTCTTCAAATACCTGATCCAGGGTGTTAACCGGACCGCAGGGCACCCCTGAACGCTCCAGAATTTGCACCCATTCCTGTGTTGACCGCATCACCGTGGCCTGCCTTAACCTGGGAATCAATTCCTTCCGATTCGCTACGCGAGCCCGATTTGTCGCAAAACGCTCATCGCTCGCCCACTCCGGATGCCCGAGCACATCGCACAACCGGGCGAACTGCTCATCGTTACCGACCGTTAGCACCATGTTGCCATCTGCGGTAGGAAAATCCTGGTAAGGCACGATATTCGGATGGGCGTTCCCCATCCTCCCAGGCGCCTGGCCCGTGGTCAGGTAATTCATGGCCTGATTCGCCAGACAGGCTACCTGCACATCCAGCAGCGCCGCCTCCACATACTGCCCCTCTCCCGTACGGTCACGGTGACTGAGCGCAGCGAGCACACCAATGGTGGCATACAGCCCGGTCATGATGTCCGTCAGTGCCACGCCGACCTTCATTGGCCCGGCGCCGGGCTCGCCGTCCGGTTGCCCGGTGATACTCATAAGCCCACCCATGGCCTGAATCAGGAAATCATAACCGGGCCGGTTCGCGTAAGGTCCATCCTGGCCAAATCCGGTGATCGAGCAGTAGATGAGTTTAGGGTTGATTTGCTTCAGGCTGTCATAATCCAGGCCATAGCGTTTGAGGCCCCCGACCTTGAAGTTTTCAAGGATGACATCCGACTCTGCGACCAGTTTTCGGATCAGGTCCTGCCCTTCGGGATGCGCGATATCGACCGCAAGGGACTGCTTGTTTCGATTGGCGGTCAGGAAGTAGGCAGAGAGATCTGCGTTGCCATCAGCCCCCTGAAGATAAGGTGGCCCCCAGGAGCGCGTGTCGTCCCCGGATTTTGGGCGTTCAATTTTGATAACCTCTGCGCCGAGATCCCCAAGGATCTGCCCTGCCCAGGGACCAGCCAGCACTCTGGAAAGATCCAGGACACGCAAATGAGAGAGGGAGCCAGACATTCAATTCTCCTTGAAAAAGGGACTCAGCGCATTCCACCGAGGCAGAGGTATTTGAGTTCCATGAACTCGTCCAGGCCATGCCGTGACCCTTCACGACCCAAGCCGCTTTCCTTAACCCCGCCGAATGGAGCGGCTTCGGTTGAAATGATGCCATCGTTGATGCCAATCATGCCGGTTTCCAGGGCCTCGGCCACGTGCCAGATGCGCCGGATGTCGTTACTGTAGAAGTATGCCGCCAGACCAAATTCCGAATCGTTGGCCATGGCGATGGCCTGCTCCTCAGTCTCAAACCGGAACAGCGGTGCCACAGGGCCAAAGGTCTCTTCACTGGCCACCAGCATGTCCTGGGTGACGTCCGTGAGGATGGTGGGCTCGAAGAAGGTGCCACCGAGAGCGTGCGCCTTGCCTCCCATCACCACTTTTGCGCCCCGTTCTGTCGCATCGGCGATGTGCCGCCTGACTTTGTCCAGCGCAGCCTGGTTGATCAGTGGACCTTGATGCGTTTCGCCTTCCAGGCCAGCCCCCACGACCAACTTGCCAACCGCAGCCTTAAGCTTTTCAACAAACTCGTCATACACGCCAGATTGCACATAAATGCGGTTGGCGCATACACACGTCTGTCCGGTATTTCGGTACTTGGAGGCCATTAATCCGGTTACCGCGGCATCGAGATCGGCGTCGTCAAACACGATAAACGGTGCATTGCCGCCCAATTCCAGGCTCACTTTCTTGACCGTGCCACTGGCCTGGCGCATGAGGAGTTTGCCCACGGGCGTGGACCCGGTAAACGACACCTTGCGAACCGCAGGGCTGGTGGTCAGTTCCTCACCCACCTGCGGCGCCCGGTCTTTCGAGCAGGTAACGATGTTGAGGATCCCCGGTGGAACTCCGGCCTCCTCGGCCAGCACCGCCAGAGCGAGCGCGCACAACGGCGTGTCTTCCGCCGGTTTGACCACCACCGGGCAACCGGCAGCCAGTGCCGGGGCGACCTTACGGGTGATCATCGCCACCGGAAAATTCCAGGGCGTGATTGCCGCCACTACCCCGATCGGCTGTTTGATGACCACAATCCTCTTGTCACGACCATGGCCAGGAACCACGTCACCGTAGGCCCGCTTGGCTTCCTCAGCAAACCACTCGATGAAGCTGGCGCCGTACGCAACCTCACCGCGTGCCTCGGCCAACGGCTTGCCCTGCTCTGCCGTCATCAGACAAGCCAGGTCCTCCTGATGTTGCATCACCAGATCGAACCACCGACGCAGAACACCCGCTCGCTCCTTGGCCGGACGAGCACGCCATTCCGGCCACGCTGCCTCAGCCGCCCGAATGGCCTGCCGGGTATCTTCGGCGTCCATATCCGGCACATAGGCAAGATGCTCTCCATTGGCTGGATTGGTTATCGCGAGCCGATTACCCGAACGGGCCTGGACCCATTCGCCGTCGATATGGGCGCTTTCGCGCAACAGTGCCGGGTTTGTCAGTCTGATAGTCATCACATTCCTCACAGAAGAGAGTCAACGCTCTCCAAGCAGATAGCTTTCAATCACATCCCTGACAAACGCAGCATAGTCGTCGACCGCAACATTCTGGTCGCGGTATTTCCGGCGTTTCAGGTACCAGTCCTGCAATAGGGCCTTGATCATGGAGGCGACAAGGCGGGCATTTCTCGAGCGGTAAACCTTGGCCTCTATGCCATCCTCAATAAGCCGCAGAAAGATCTCCTCAATCTCCAGCTCAATGGCGACAGCGTCCCGTTTTTCCTCGGCCGGCAGGCTCTTCGCTTCCATGTAGGAGAAGTAGAACCAGGCCCGCATCAGCTCGCTCAGATACAGGTGTGCCTTGATCGCAGAGAACATTCTGTCCCGGACATCCTCTACGTCTTCCGTGTAATGGATCAGAGTCCGACGCGTGATAATGAATCCGTGGCTCTGGATCAGATGGATCAGATCATCCTTGTTGCGGATATACGCATAGAGCCCACCCATGCTCATGCCAGAATCCCCGCAAAGGTCCCTCAGCGTCATCGCGTGGAACCCCTTGGAGTTGGCCAGCCGCAGGGTCGAGTCGATGATTCGGGTCAGATTTTTAACCGCCGTCGCCTCCTTTTTAATACTGATGCGTTCCTTGTTCTGGCGGTACACATCGCGGATCACATCCTCCTTGGACATGCGGAGTTCACCGCGGAATGCTTCGTAATTTTCGATCATAACTGCCACGTCCGTTTGCCTCTGCGGCGGGGATTATAAGCCACGCTATGCCACGGACAAGAATCGGTCCTGGGTAGCCTGGTCCGCCTTCAGGTCCTGACTGCTCGCCTCGTGCACAACCTGGCCCTTTTCCAGAATGTAGGCTCTTTGAGCATGCTTTAGTGCGAATCGCACGCTTTGGTCGGTAAACAGGATGGTGGTGGTCTGGCTGAGATCGTCAATCAGCTCACCGATCTGCTGCACGATAACCGGGGCCAGTCCCTCGTTGGGCTCATCCAGTAACAACAGTCGTGGCTGAATCATCAGGGACCTTGCCACCGCCAGCATCTGTTGCTGACCACCGGACAGGGTCGCGCCGTCCTGGTCCGCCCGTTCGCCCAGCATCTCGTATTTCTTGAGGATGCCATCCACCGTCCAACGCGCGGCACTGCCCTTGCGTTGATAGGAGGCCACATCCAGGTTATCCCGCACCGTCAGACCAGGAAATATCCGGCGGTCTTCCGGTACGTACCCGATGCCAACGCGGGCGATGCGGTGTGCCGGCCAGCCCTGGACCGGCTTGCCTTCATAGACGACCTCTCCAGATCTCGGAGGCGTCAGCCCCATGATGCTTTTCAGGGTGGTGCTCTTTCCCGCCCCGTTCCGGCCGAGGATGCAAACCGTCTCACCGGCTTCGAGCTGAAGGGTAACACCCTGGAGCGCCTGACTCTCGCCGTAGAACGTTTGAATGTTGCGAACATCAAGAATCATGGGTTGGCCTCCTCGACCGCTTCGTCGTCTTCTTCGCCCAGGTAGGCAACACGAACCTCAGGGTGGTTCTTGACCTCCTCGGGCGTACCGGCAAAAAGCTTCTCGCCACGGTGCATGACCAGAATTCGGTCCGCCAGATTGAAGACCACATCCATATCGTGCTCGGTGATCATGAAGGTGTAGTCTCCGCTACCGGCAAGTTGTTTGATCAGTTGGGTGGTGCGCCGGGTTTCATCCGGAGTCATCCCGGCAGTTGGCTCGTCCAGAAGCACCAGCTTCGGTTGCGTTGCCAGCACCATGGCGATCTCCAGCAATCGCTTGTCGCCGTAGCTGATAACCTCGGCACGCTGTGCTTTCAGGCTGTCGATGCCCAGACGCTTCAGAAACTCAACCGCCTCGTTCTGGATTTCGGTATTGCGGGACGCGATATTGAACAGCTTGCGGCTGTGGCCATGATAGGCCGACAGCACCACTTCCACGTTTTCCTGCACCGTCATTTCCGGGAAAATATTATTGATCTGGAACGATCGCGATACGCCCAGCCGGCTGATCTTGTGGGGAGGCAGGCCGGTGATATCCTTGCCGTCCAGCGTGATCGTGCCTTCCGTCGGCTGCATTCGCCCGGAAACCATGTTGTAAAAAGTGGTCTTGCCAGCACCGTTGGGGCCGATAATGGCGATGGTTTCCTTGGGCATGACCTCCAGGTTGATATCGGAGACCGCCGTGACGCCGCCAAAACGCTTGGTCAGGTTAGCAATGGTAAGGACCGGGTTCGTCATTTTTTCACCTCCATCCACCAGTCAATGGCGGTGCCCAACAGCCCTTTTCGGAAGAAGATCACCATCATTGCCAGGATGATACCCAGAACCAACATCCAGGATTCCGTGTAAGTGGTGATCCAGGTTTCCAGCAATACGAACGCCGCAGAGCCGATGAACGGTCCCAGGAAAAACCCGGTACCCCCCAGGATGGCCATCAGTATCGGTTCGGCGGACATGGACCAGTGCAGAAGCTCGGGGCTCGCCACACGCAGGAATGGAGCGATCAGACCACCGGCCAGGCCCGCAAAGGTTCCGGCGATGACGAAAGCCACAAGCCGATACGTCCGCACGTTCAGCCCGGCGAAGGATACCCGCTCGGGATTCTGACGGATTGCCTTGAGGATCATGCCAAACGAACTGCGGCAGATCAGGTAAAGCACTATCGCGGCGATGGCCACAATACCCAGCACCACATGGTAATAGACCGAGGGATTCGCCAGAGTGAGGTCAAGCCCCAGCCCGAAGGAGCCCAGGGTAAACCCGGCGAGGCCGTCACTGCCGTTGGTCACCGAGCGCCACTGGTAGGCGATAGCAAAGACCATCATGCCAAAAGCCAGGGTCAGCATGGCAAAGTACACCTCATTGAGGCGGACGCTCAGGAAGCCGATCATCAAAGCCAGTAGTGCAGAGGCCCCCATGGAGACCAGCAGACAGACCAGGAACGGCCACTCCAGGTGAATCAGCACCAGGGCCGTGGCGTAAGCGCCAATACCGAAGAACGCCGCATGCCCGAAGCTCAGCATGCCGGTATAACCGAAAATCAGGTTGAAGCTGGCCGCGAACAGACCCAGGATCAGGATTTCGGTAAAAATAAACACATAGAAATAGGAAGCAATCCAGGGCACCGCAATCAGCCCGGCAATCACCACAGCCAGAATGGCCATCAGAACCTTGGTTTTCATGCATTTGCCCCTTTGCCCATAATGCCGTGTGGTTTGAACAACAGAACCAGCGCCATGCCGACGAACGGCAACAGCAGGTTCACTTCCGGCAGGTAGCGGCCACCGAAGCCATGAATCAGGCCCAGGATGATGGCTCCAAGCAAGGCGCCCGGAAAGCTGCCCAGCCCTCCGATCACCACCACAATGAACGACTCGATAATGATCTTGTCCCCCATGCCGGGGTCCAGTGCTCGCATGGGTGCCGCCATGACGCCACCGACAGCGGCCAGCCAGGCGCCAAAGGCAAACACGCCGGTCACCACCAGCCGGGTGTTGATGCACAGCGCCTCGGCCATATCGCGATCCAGTGCCGCAGCTCGCATGATGCGGCCGACGCGGGTGCGGTTGAACAGGTACCAGAGACCAGCCAGCAATAGTAGGCCGATGACGATCACGAACAGGCTGTAGGTGGCAACGGAACTGCCTAACAGCCGCACCGAACCTGACAGCAGATCCGGCGGCTGGACCACATGGATACCACTGCCCCAGATCATCCTCACACTCTCGTTGATGATCAGCAGGATAGCGAAAGTCAGAAGCAGGCTGTCTGCCACGTCACGGGAATAGATAAAGCGCAACAGCAACCGGTCGATGATGACGGCCAGGATAGCGACGCCAATGGGCGCCAAGATCAGGGCTGCCCAGAAAGGCATGCCCGCGATATTGATCAGTGTGAAGGCCAGATAGGCCCCCAGCATGTAAAGTGCCCCGTGGGCAAAGTTGATGATGTTCAGCACACCGAACACGATATTGAGGCCCACTGCGATAATGAACAGCAGCAATCCTATATCGAGACTATTCAGCAACGCCGCTCCGATGCCAGACATGTATTACCTCATTACGTTAGGGCCGGATTCGTGGCGCCCCTGAGGGCGCCACGGCAAGCAAAAGAACAATCGTCAGATCAAAGCTTGCAACCGGTCTCTTCGACGGTGCGGGCTACTTTCTCGCCGTCAAAAATCTGCAGGTTGTTCAGCGTGCGGATGCCATGCTCTGGATGCATGGAGCCGGAAACACCCCAGTTCGGGCTGACCATGGCCTGGTTATCGCCTTTGCGGAACGTCACCGTGCCGTTCGGGGCTTCCATGCTCATGCCGCTGAGCGCCTTGGCAACAGCCGGCCCCTCGGTGCTGCCGGCCGCTTCCATCGCCTGCTTATAGGCGTAGATGGCAGCGTACGCACCCTCAGCGTTATAGCTGGGAGGGTTGCCATAGGCGTCAAGGTAGGCTTTCACGAAGCGGTCGTTAATGTCGTTGTCGTAGGCCTCGTACCAGTAACGTGTAGACAGATGCACTCCCTCGGGCATTTCCTCGCCCAGTGCGGTCAGTACTTCGGTCGCGGCGCCCACGGTAAACATCACCTCCAGGTCCTCTTCGAAGAACCCGCGGGTGTTTGCCTGGCGGACAAAGTTGACCAGGTCTCCGCCCCAGACAGAGATCAGAACGCCCTCGGCGTCAGAGTCCATGACCCTGTCAATGAACGGGGTGAAGTCCTCGGCGCCGAAGCGCGGGAAGTTGGTCTCCGACATCAGGTTGACGTTCGGATTGATCTCTTTGAGGTAGTTTCCGAAGAATTCCCAGGACTGATGGCCGAAGGCATAGTCCGGACCGATGGTGGTCCAGTTGGTGGCATCGGTTTCTGCAGCCACCAGCGCGGCGGCCTTCATATTCTGGGCCACGTTGACACTGATACGGTAGGTGAACGAATTACACAACTTGCCGGTGACATCCGGCGTGGCAGCGTGGGTAATGATCAGGGGTTTCTGTAACTCCGGCATGGTTGGAACCATACCCTGGGCCACGCCAGAGCTGTCCAGGCCCACGAGGGCGTCCACACCCTCCGAGTAGACCAGTTTGCGAGCGGCCTGGATGGCTACTGAAGCCTTCCCCTGGGTGTCCTCGTAGACCATTTCGACCTGACGACCCAGAATGCCGCCGGAGCTGTTGATTTCATCCACTGCCAGGTTGATGCCCTTCTGGGCAAACTCACCATAGGTGGCAGCACTGCCAGAGAGGATGTAGAGGCCCCCGAGCCGGATGGGCTCCTCAGCATAACTGATACCTGCGGTACCAAGCGTAGCGGTTGCGGTCATCGCAACCAGAAGTTTCTTGATGCTTGATGTTTTCATGGTAATGCTCCTGTGTTCTTGTCTTTTTTGTCACTGGAACTTTCAGGCCTGTTAAATCAAGCCACGATTTCATTGTCATATGTTCGTCGTTCGCGTTATCGCAACCTCCTGCTGACCATGGCCAGCCCAGTCATCAGGACAACGTGTCCCTTAAAATGTTTTTGCGGATCTTGCCAGTGGCGGTCTTGGGCAATTCACCCAACACGACCTTCCGCGGCGCCTTGAAGTGCGCCATTTGCTTCCGACAAAAGGCGATAATTTCCTCGGGCGTGGGTTCTTCGCCATCATCGATCGGATTGATAAAGGCGCAGGGAACCTCCCCCCATTTTTCGTCGGCCATGGCCACCACTGCCGCCTCAGACACTTTCGGGTGGCGGTATAGCACTTCCTCCACTTCCAGGCTGGAGATGTTTTCGCCGCCGGAGATGATCACATCCTTGGCCCGGTCACGGATTTCGACATAATGATCCGGGTGCATGACGGCCAAGTCACCGGTGTGGAACCAGCCATCGCTGAAGGCCTTTTCAGTGGCTTCCTCATTTTTCAGGTAGCCCTTCATCACCGTGTTGCCACGAATACAGATCTCGCCCATGGCTTTTCCGTCTGCAGGTACCGCCTCCCCGCTGACCATATCCAGCACCGCAACTTCATCCAGGCCGTGCGTGGAAACACCCTGGCGGGACATTTTTAACGCCCGTTCTTCCAGCGGCAATTGCTGCCATTCCTGCTGAGGCACACAGAGTGTCGAAGGGCCAAACGTTTCGGTCAGGCCATACAGGTGGGTGATCTGGAAGCCGATTTCTTCTGCCTTGCGAATCACGCTACTGGGAGGCGCTGCGCCGCCCAGAGCAAACTGGGCTGGCCGGGAAAGTGTCAGGCTCGCGCGCCCCAGCTCCTGTATCAGCAGGTTCATCACCACTGGCGCCCCACACATGTGGGTCACACCGTAGTCTTCGATCCGCCGGTAGATCTCCTGACTGTCCACCTCCCGTAGACACACATGGGTACCGCCAACGGCGGTGATTGCCCAGGTATAAGCCCAGCCATTGCAGTGGAACATTGGCAGGGTCCACAGGTAGACGGTCTCGGCCGTCATGTCGAAAGCCATGGCGTTGGTCATGGCCGCCAGGTAGGCGCCGCGATGGTGGTAAACCACGCCTTTGGGATTGCCTGTCGTTCCAGAGGTGTAGTTCAGGGAAATGGCATCCCACTCGTCTGTGGCATGCTGCCAGCCTGCGTCCGCGTCGCCTTCCTGCAACAAGGCTTCGTAATCAAGATCCGCCAGACCCTGGCTCTTCCCTGCCTTGCTATCGATGCCAACCAACAAGGGATTAACCTCAAGCTCTGCTACCGCGGCCCGGACCTGCTCTTCCCACTGGGTGTCGTAGAACAGAACCCGTGCCTCACCATGGGCCAGGATAAAAGACAGGGCTCCAGCATCGAGGCGGATGTTGATGGCGTTCAGTACCGCACCCGACATAGGCACGGAGTAATGGGCCTCAAGCATTTCATGGGAGTTTGGACACAGAATGGCTACCGTGTCGCCGGTCTCGATACCGCGTCGACTCAGGGCACTGGCCATCTGACTGCAGCGAACGTAAAGCTCCCGGTAGGACAGGTTCATGTCATCATCAATCACCGCCAGCTTGTCCGGGTACACCCGAGCGGACCGCTGCAGCAGCGTGAGCGGGGTGAGTGGCGAATAGTTTGCGGTGGTCTTGTTTAGGTTCTTGTACTTGTTCATGTCGCACCTATGTCACATCCAAATCACACCCAAATCACACCATCCGGGATTGTTCGGGTTATTTCAGGTAGCCCGGATTGTTTACTTTCAGCCGTGTCTCCGTCATTGCGCGAAGGACCGCCCGCAACTCACGGTCGCTGCCGTCGACAACGCGTTCACGAAGCGCCCTGGCCAGGGTCTGTTCACCCTGCTCCGACTCCTCCGGCAACGCGTGACCGGCCAGAAAACGGGAGAGCATGACGTCGGTTGATTCAGGCTCTCCCGCCTCTTGCTGTTCCTGTTCGCGGATGGCCATGCCCATGGCATTGGCGATCATTAATGCCTCGTATTTGCGCTCCCCGCCAAGTTCAGGGACCAGCGAATCGAGCAACACCTGGCGAGCCTCGGCAAGCAGGTCACGGGTCTCAGGTCGATTGATCATTGCCATCCTCCAGTTCCTGAATCTGGTTCAACAGGTCATATTCCATCTGAGCGACCATGCGGCCGGTCAACGCCAGCTCGAGCGAGCGCTGCTCACCCGACATGTGACGGCGCGCCTGTTGCAGGGCAATGGCAGCCCAGCGCACCAGCGCCATGACCTCCCAGTAGTTGACCCTTGCCGGACTAATGCAGGCTCCGGTTACCTCCCGGTAGCCGTCCAGAAGATCCTGTTTATCTCCAATTCCGCCCACTTCCCGTTCATCAGCGCCGAAACGCCAACTGCGACTGCAGAGCCACCCCAGGTCTTCGCAAGGGTCGCTCCAGGCGGCGAATTCCCAATCCAGAATGGCCGTCAGTCTGTCGCCGCTTATCATGTAATTGCCGGTTCGGAAATCGCAGTGGCATAGAACAGTGAGATCTGGTTCCGGGGCGTTATCCTCAAGCCAGTTCAGTGCCCACTCCAGCACCGAGTGTGGCTCACCAATCTCTTCCAGATAGCGGCGGTAAAGGGCGACCCGGCTAAGGGCTGGATTATCCGGGTTGGGCATCGCCAGAAAGTCCAGCGAATCGTCCGGCGGCCTGACGCTGTGAAGTCTCGCAAGCTCTGCGCCAAACGTTCGAACAAGAGCGCGGCGCTGCTCGTCAGTAAACTCCGACTTGACCAGCTTGCGTGGTGACGCACTCCCGGCAGCCCGAGCCATGACATAGAACACCTGCCCGGTGACCGCAGTATCCTCGCACAGCCAGAGAGGTTCAGGCGCCGTTACCCCGGCACCGAAAGCGGCCTGCAACACCCGAAATTCCTGCGGCCTGGTCAAGCTCTCGGCCACCCCGGACGGTGCGTCCTGTCGCACCACAAATTCGTGCCGCCCAGGACGGTTACCGCCCTCCAAATCCAGCGTTAGCCCGAAGTTATCCTGGATCGCCCCTCCGGAAAGCTTGTCGAAAGAGACGACCGTTGCGTCGGAGGCTCCAGTCTGCCGCACGATAAAAGTGGCAAAGGTATCCTCAAGTGCAGACATCAGGCTTCGACTCCCCAGTGCCAGAAGTCTGTACGCTCAGCCAGGAGTGTTCTCGAGAACACCATTTTGTGCACTTCCGATGCGCCATCCACCAGCCTTGCCTGGCGGGCATAGCGATAGATCCACTCCAACGGGGTATCCTTGGAGTACCCCCTGGCGCCGCAGAGCTGGATTGCCGTGTCTACCGCCTTGTGCAAGGTATCGGCCACCGACACTTTGGCCATGGAAACCTCTTTTCGGGCAAAATCACCCTGGTCCAGTTTCCAGGCAGCGTGCATGGTCAGTAATCGGCCGATCTGAATCTCCATTGCCGCCTCTCCCAGCAGCCACTGCACCCCTTCGCGTTGTGCCAGGGGCTGACCAAAGGATTCCCGGTTATCCACATAGTCGGTGGCAATCTCCAGGGAGCGTCTCGCCAGGCCCAGCCATCGCATGCAATGGGTAAGACGGGCCGTGCCCAGGCGAATCTGGGTCACCTTGAGCCCGTCTCCCACCTCCATCAGTCGATTTTCGTCCGGGATTTCCAGACCATCAAAGCGCAGCTCGCAGTGGCCGCCGTGTTCTTCCGGCCCCATGATTGGAATACGCCGGATGATCTCCCAGCCCGGATCGTCTTTGTGAAACAGGAAAGCACTCAGGCCTTTGCGAGTGTCTTCGGAGGTGCGCGCAATCAGAATGAAATGGGAGGCTTCTGCTGCTCCGGTGATGAAGTGCTTGTGGCCATGAATCACCCAACGATCGCCCTTGCGCGTGGCGGTAGTCTGCATCATGCCGGGGTCCGAGCCACAACCGGGAGGTGGCTCGGTCATGACGAAAGACGAACGCACCCTGCCCTCAACGATGGGTTTGAGCCAACGCTCCTGTTGGGCCTCTGTACCGACTTTCGCCAGTACGGTCATGTTGCCGTCGTCCGGTGCCGCCGAATTGAACACCACCGGCCCGAAAATCGACCGGTTCATTTCCTCGTAACAGGCAGCCATACCCGAGATATCGAGCCCCTGGCCGCCCAGGCGCTCGGGAAGCTGCAAGCACCACAGGCCTTGCTGCTTTGCCTTTGCACGCATCTGCTCAAGGTAGTCCGCCGCGATGTTCTCATGCTCATCGTAGGCCTCCGGGTTCTGCTCCAGCGGCAACAGCTCCTGTTCGACAAAATCCCGGATGCGTTTTCGGTACGACTCGTTCCTGGGGTCCAAATTGAAATCCACAGCCCACTCCTTACAACGAGGATTGAAGATGGCCGCCATCCACCACAAGGGTGCTGCCGGTCATATAGTCGGAAAGTCCGGAAGCCAGCAGCAACAACGGACCACTCAAGTCATCAGCCTGCCCCAATCGACGCTGAGGAATACGGCGGATCATTTTCTGGCCGGGTTCACTGGCAAAGAAATCGCGGTTCAGATCGGTCTCGATGTAACCCGGCGCAAGTGCATTAACGCGGATTCCATATCGGGCCCATTCCAGCGCAAGAGCACGAGTCAGCTGCTCGACACCGGCCTTGGCCGCGGCATAAGGCGCTACGTTGCCGGCCACGCGATGACCAAGGATGGAAGAGATCATGATGATGCTCCCGCCCCGATTAACTGCTGATAGACGACGGGCGGCTTCGTTGCCGACCAGCCAGCATCCCTTGAGGTTTGTGTCGATAACCCGGTCCCAATCCTGACCGTTAAGGTCCAGAGCCTTCTTGCTCGTTGCCACACCGGCATTGGAAACGACGACGTTCGGAATGGCGATCTCATCAGCCATGGTATTGAAGGCTTCAGCGACACTGGACTCCTTGGTTACATCCATAGTGACAACGTGGATACGATCAGCATGTTCCGGAAATTCGGCCTTGAGGGATTCAAGTGCCTCTCGGCGACGGCCACAGACAATGACGCTGGCACCAGCTTCAACGAGACAACGAGTAAAACTCTGACCCAAGCCGCCAGCAGCACCCGTTACCAGAGCAGTCTTGCCGTCTAGCCGCAGAGACCCATTTGCGTTGTCTGACTTCGTTTGATTGGAATTATTCATATCGCGACCTCCGCCAACAAAAATAGAACGAGCGCTCGTTTTATTCAAGTAAAAAAGATTTTTTAAGGCAATATTCAAACTACGAAGAGGGAAAGTCAGGGAGGATGCATAGCAAGTCTTGATACCGTAGTTCTGCGTCTACGCTTGCTCATACTCCCGAACCAACTCCTGCAGGAAATAAAGGCCGGCCGAACTCAGGAAGCAGCGGCCGGCACCGGAGCGAAACAGCAGATTGCGTTTATCCAGATAATCCAGGGCTTCCGGCACCCCTTTCTCAAAACGTGTCGCCCTGATAATCTCCTGATACTCCTCATCGCCCGCCAGAGCCGCCAGGTCCTGCTCATTCAAACCGGCATCGGGCCGGCCAAGGTATTCAACGTCCCGGCCGCTGCGGGCGAAATAGCGGCCAATAATCAGCAATATCACCTGCACACGAAAGGCGTTTTCATCATGCTCCTCGCTCTCGTCGTCGCTGCTTTCCTTAAGGAAGAAAAATGCTCCGGTTTCGTTGAACACCAACTCACTACCGAGATGCTCATAGAAAGTCCGAAAGTGGGACATGTGATTATAGAGCAGGTTATAAAGCGGATTGGACCGTAGCTCGGAACGATTGCTGTCCCAAACATCACGCACAATAACCCGTCCAGCCTGGAACTCCCGGTAGATGGCAGCGCTGTGGGCGGGCAGGATCTGATCAAATTCAGACATGGTGTTGCTCCAGGCGGCGGTTGCGGTAGACAAACTGTTCGCTATCGGGTGAATGTTCCAGGGTTCTAAAGCGGTTGGTGGTGACCACCTGCATGCCCTCTGGTGGTGAGTTCACCAACCGATTCAGGGCCGCCAGCAAGTCCGGAAAACGGTATCCGGGGATAAAGCCATCCAGGCGACCGTGCAGCTCCCGCACCAGATCAGTGGTGGGCCGCAGTTCCAGCGTTTCCAGCCATTGATAGAGCTGGTTGATACGCTGAACGTCAATGCGGGTGTGGCGGCCGCTGCCATCGACTTCCTGAAGGACCGGCGCCTCGGCTTTTCGTCGAAGATCGTTCAAACGCAAATCCAGTTCGCTAAACAGCAACTGGTAGTAGCTCGAAGAACTCCCGAAGGCATAGTGTTTTGGGCGCTGCTGGGCTCGCAGCCCCACCAGGAAGCCGGTGCTGCGGGCAAAGTCTCCGCCTTCCAGCCATTTTCGTTTGAGACTGAGGGTCTCGGTTTCGCTCTTCAGCTCCTGCAGTTTTCCAAAGAAATGCTCCATGGCGTTGTACTGGACCATGCCCTGGCGAGTCTTGCGGAGGAAGTGCTCCACTTCCTGGGCCACCGCCTGAATGGGTTTGTACAAGGCGTTCAGGCTGATGGAGGAGCGGAACAACTGGTCTGCCAGGATGTGGTCGCCGTGGCTTTCCAGCAGCCGGACCATCGCTTCCAGAGTCTCGAACAGGTTGCTGCCATCAGGCAGGCGAGTATCCGGGTTCAGGAACACCAGGGTCGGCTTGATGTGGCGCTCGTACAGGGTAACAATCTGCTCAAACAGGTTCTGGCGGAACTCCAGGAATTTCTCCGGCGCGCGGCTGGCGTCTCCAGAAAGGTCCGCAAGCTGGGCGCTGATGGTCTGCATGCGCAGGACGTTCTGGCGCAGCAAGCCGATGAGCTGACTGACCCGCTCGTTCAGATCATCCCTTAACTCGGTGTAGTCCGGGTCCGCGTCGCTGAAGCTACTGGTCTCCAACCGATTGCGCACATCCCGCAGGTTCACCAGATGGCCGCGCAGGCGGGCATCGGTCAGTTCCTGATACAGCGAGGCGTTGCAGGCCCGCATCAGGTTGATCAGCGCATCCTGGAACACCAGGCGACGTTCACCTTCGGCCTTGATGATGTCGATCACCAGGCCACTGCGGAACAGATTGTCGGTATTCAGCGCCAAGCGCACCCGATCCCGGTCCGCATTGCCAAGGGTGCGGGTATAGTCCATCACCTCGGCCACCAGATCACTTTCACGAATATACCGCGCTTCGTTCCGGTCCATCCGCTCAATCATCCGGAACAGAATCTTCGGGTGCTCGAACAACAGCCGGGTGGTATCCAGGGTGCTGAAGCGTTTACTCATCCGCCGGCTCCAGCAGGCTGTTCTGGGTCTGATCGGCCCATTGGCTCAGGGATTCGCCGTTGGTAAATCCCTCAGCCCCACCCCAGAAAACCAGGGTGCGTTGTGGGCTGTAAGGCCGTGCCGTGCGCATCTGCCCTACTTCCAGGTGCCGGCCGATCAGGTAAATCACTTCCGCGCTGGCACTGTGAGTGGCGGCGGAGAACAGATTGAAGCCCTGCTTGCGCAACCGTTCCAGCAGCGAAGGCATCTGGCTGATGTCCACGCTGGCAAGCTCGTCCAGCACCATGGGGAACGACAGCTGCACGCCCGGATACAACACCCGTTTCAGCAGCCGGTACACCAGTTCCAGATTGATCAACGCCGTGGTGGAGGTGGACTGGCCTTTCTTGTCCAGGCTCGCGGCGTTTTCCTTACGAGTGCGGTAGGAAATGCCGGTGATCACCTTGTCCATGGTCAGGCGCTTGCTACCGCCCTCCCCGAAAAAGTCCGCCACGAACACCCGTAAACGATCATAGAACGCATCCGACTGCAGCTGGTTGCCATAAGGGTCGATGTTGTTGGCTTCTTCCACCAGATTGCGGAATTTCGGATCGGTGTGGATATCCACGCGGATTTCCGCCAGATCGTTGATGCGCACGCCCTCCAGCTCGCGGTTCAGCTGCGCTTCGAAACGGGCGATGTGTTCGTGGTTGGATTTCAGGGCCTGCCGATAGCTCGCCACGGTTTCATTGTGGATACCAACCTGCTGCTCCAGCACATTCCAGCGCTCGGCCATGCCGGCAAACAGATCCGACAAGCTTTTGAACGTTTCGCGAATAACGGATGACGCCGGGCTGTCTTTCTGCAATTCGCCTTCGGTATCTTCGTGAATGTCGAGATACACGAACTGGCGAAGGTGGTCGAGAATACTGCGGCGGCGCTCTTCCAGGTCGTCCAACTGGGTTTGCAGATCGTCAAACGCCGCGACGGACACCTGTTCAATGTCCAACGGCTGCTCCGCTTCCACGGTTTTCAGATGCGGTAATCGGTGCTCCACGGTTCCGACGCTGCGGCTCAGGCCCGCCAGTTCCCGTTCCCGCTCCTCGATACGCTCTTTTTCGGCCCTGGCTTTGGCGGCCTTCTGCTGAACCGCGTCCTGCTTCTCCTGCTCCAACCGTGCCTGTTCTTCCAGCTTGGCCAGCTGTTCCTCCGCCGCCTGCTTTTCCTCAGTGGCATCCCGCAGGGTGGTCGTGGCAGCGGGGTAACGCTGGAGCGTTTCCAGATCTTTCTCGATGGCGCGAATCTCTTTCTCGGTGCGCTCGATCAACCGCGGCCGGTCATGTTCCTGGTTGGCTGTGTATGCCAGCTCCGCCCGCTCCCTTTCCAGGCCATGAAGCTCGCCTTCGATATGCCGGCGCTGCTCTGCAAAGTCAGTCTGCCGGGCCGGCTGGGCCAAGTATTCGGCGTCGAACCAGTCGAAGCCTTTACCCGTGGGCACAAACAGCCGGGCGAAAGCTTCGATGGCCGCTTTGCTATCGGCGTCCAGATCCTGGCCCGGGCTGGCCATCACCAATCGAAGATCCACGGCCCGCAGCGGTGCCGCGGCGGCTTCATCCAACTGGTTCTGCAACTGCCAATGTTGCTTGCTTTCCCGATCCTTCAGGGATTCCAGCTTGCGCTCGAGTTCTAGCTTCTTTTTCTGGATCTGCTCCAGCCGGATTTCCGCCTGGGCGGCACTCTTGAGGGCAGCCAGATGCCCTTTCTTACTATCGAGTTCCTCTTTCTGGATGTCCTCAATTTCCTGAAGGGTCATCTCCCCGTAATGGGACACCAGCAAATCGCCATCTTTCTGGTTTTGATCTGCCCTTTTAATTCGTTGGTCTGCGGACTTTATTATCTTCTTCAGGCCATGGTCTTCCTGCTCCAGTCCTTTCAGCGTCTGCACAACATGGCGCAGCGTCTCATTCTGTTCATTGAAAGCCTCGACTGCGGTTTTGCGTCGTGAGCCAATGTCCTGCAGGGCATTACTGACGCCACCCCGGAAAGCGGCGAAATCGGGCTGACTGCGAAGAAGCGTCTGGTAGGACTGGTAATCACGGTACAACTTTTCGAAGCGAGGGCGCTCCTTCTCGATTGCTGTGAGTTGGGTTTGTAGCTGCTTTAACTGATCATGCCGGTTGAGAAACTCGTCGATATTGAAATCAAAGGCGTCGTCGGCAAACTTCTTGTCTGCCTCGATAATGCTGGCCACCGCATTGGACATGGCCTGATCGTCCGCCTTCATTTCAAACAACAGCAGAATCAGCGTGCGCAGAGACTGCACCCGGCGCTCGTCGGACTCACCCAAAGGCAGCACCGAATAGCGTACGGCATCAGCGTTCATCAGCTCGCTGCTGTACAGCATCTGTTTGAGTTTGGCCGGGTCATTCACCAGCCGGGTTTCTTTGGAGTGTTTTTTCAGTGTCTCTGACACGCGGCTAAAAGTCAGCTCTGGCACCGCCTGGCCGATTCCGTCCTCATCATTCCCATTCCAGAACAGCGGCCGCAACTGGTCATAACCCACCGGCACGAAAGCGCGTCCATAGCTGAGCTGACTAGCGCTGTCCCGATACAGGATCTGGCAATGCACTCCCGCCGGGTTCTCGGCCTCCATGATCAGGAAACTGAACTGGCTGGGAAAGTAATGCTGGTAGCTTTCCTCGTTAGAATAGAAACTGCCGGCGCTGGCATTGCGGAAAGCGAATTTCTTGCGACTGTTTTTAAAGTTATTTTCCGGCAATAGAAACAGCCGCAGGCTGTTTAAAAGGCTGGACTTGCCCAAATTGCCCGGGCCCAGGATCAGGCCGTGGTTGTCCACCGGAATTTCCACGTAACAGAAGCCAGCAGAATCCACCAATACCAGACGGCGAATACCAAAATTGAAATTGCCTGGGCTCCCCTGGGAGTCACTCATCCAGAATCATCTCCTGTTCCATGAATTTGCCGGTTGCCCGGAAGGCCTCTGCCAGGGGCACAAAACCAAGCCCCTCTGCCAACGATATCGCCCTGGTGAACCGTTCGGTGGTGTCCGGTATATTGCGGAACCACGCCAGCCATGGCTGCCAGTCGGGCGGCTGAACAAATGTGGCTTTGTTACCAAGAGAGGCTGCGATCGTCGAGAACATTTGCAGACCACCCGCATCATAATCGAATGCGCAGAATACTTCTTCATAGCCCTGCAGCCAGCCAAGAATCGCGCCCCGGGTAACCCGGTTGCCACCACCCAACACCACATCACACTCCGCAAGTTCCAGGCGCCTACCCAGTGTTTCACTGGCAAAATCGAGCATCTGCGAATACTGGTAGAAATTCCGCTCGTTCTCTACCACCAGCACCGACCGGGCTTGATGAAACCCCATATCCACGAATTCTGTTCCTATAACGACTACGTCCGGCCTGCTGTGCGCGAACCCCTGATGGTAAACGAGAAGAAAACTGACCTCGGTGCCATGGCGATGAGAGTTACCCTTTTTTGCGGCGTCTACCCGGCTTACCGGCGTTTGCGTCACATCCTGCAGCTCCGTGAAAGCGGTTTCATTTAGGATCGTGACAAGCCAACGGTTGGTTTTCACCTTTTCCGTCGCAAACAACTTCCTATGGCGGCGCCGAAACGCCTCCGGCAGTTTCTTCAGGAAAGCTTCATAGTTAATGGGCTGGCCACGGAGGATTTTCTCGAGGTAGTCGTTCAACAGCTCACCACAATCATTCTGAACAGTGTTTTTTAACGTAGGTTTGACAATTAGTGTAACGCCATCAGGCGCCTACTGTATCGGGGATTTTTAATCCAGAATGTTAACCTGACTCTTTGCAAAGCGAGTAAAGGTAAGTCAATGAAAGACACGTACACTATCAGCCGTGGCAACCCTATCCTGGTGACGTTCGACACTAAGGGCGAGCCATTGGATCTTGAGGACCTTGCTTCAGTCAGCCTTTTCGTTTCCGGGCGGCAGGCTGGTGAATTTCTGCTGCGGATGCAGGATTGGAGGTTGATCCGATGACCAAACTCGCTCTGATAACCGGTGCCAGCGCAGGAATTGGCCGTGAGGCCTGCGCCTTCTTTGCCCGGAACGGCTATAGGGTTATCGCCCTTTCCCGACAGCCAACCGGCGTCGAGTCAGCCGATCTGGAGCTAGCGCTGGATCTTGAATCCTTTGAGCAGATTGAAGGGCTTTCGGGTGCTCTAGACACCGAAATCGCGGGCGCAGAACGAGTTATTCTGGTTAACAACTCGGGTTATGGGCAGTTCGGCGCGCTTCGCGACCTGTCCGAATCCATGTGGCAAAAGCAGTTCAGCACCCACGTATTCGGCCCCATCAAGCTGGCTGCCATCTGCCTGAGACTCTGCGAACAACACGGCATACCCTTGCGGGTCATTGCGGTTAGCTCTGTTCTATCCATCGCGCCCCAGAAAATGAAAGGCGCCTACTGTGCCGCCAAATCCGCGATGAACACGGCCCATGAAAGCTTCTGGTTTGATGAACAGGCCAGCAACAGCCTTGAAAGTGTCTCGCTTGTGCTCCCGGGCCCAGTGGTGACCCGGTTCAGAGAACATGCTCTGGCCGCTTTGCAGCCCTTGCTTGGCCGGGCAAGCGCCGTGCACCGGGAAAAGTACAAGGCAATGGAAATAGCCCTCGCGCCAGGCGCCAGAATCAAGCCCTTTACAGCCAGTGCGTCGGACGTCGCGAAAAAGATTGTCAGAGCTGCAGAAGCGGGACGTCCCAAGCCTCGCTATCTGGTTACACCCCAGACCTACGCTGCCGAATTTATCACCCGGTTTATTCCCCGCTCGATCCAGAGAATCATCTTAAGATAGGCCGAGTCTTCTTCACCTTTAGGGCCCGGCTTAATTCATCCTTCACATATGCTCCAACAGCTTTGAGGATACCCAAGTCCGGATCAGCCTTTTCGTCATCAGCCAGCCGGAAAATCTGCTGGTAGTACCAGGCCTAACCGCCCAGCACATTTATTATTTTGACGGGAATCAGCGGACTGACTGGCGAGAAAACCCCGCTGGGCAAGCTTGACGTGATCTTCATGGCAAACCGTCTTATCGATACGCCCTTCAAGCAGATCCCTGGGCGTATCCGGATCCGTGCAAAGCGGTCGGCCAAGGCCAATCACGTCAGTTTCGCCGCTGACAACCGCCTCTTCCATAAACGTGCGCGTCCGGAATCCACCGGTGACCATTAGCGGGCAATCGCACACCTCTCGAATCGTTTGGGCGCAATCCAGGAAGTAAGGAGCTATCGTCAAATCTGGTGTTCAGAGACTTGTGCATATTCCGGCCCATCGTGACCGCCCATTCCGTTTGAACGTGACCGCCTGTTCCGGGTGATCGTGACCGCTCATTCCGTTTTATCGTGACCGATTTTGGACG